>JANOAM010000844.1:0-19567 GCA_031411215.1 Betaproteobacteria bacterium | reverse complement strand
CATGGCCACCAGCTCTTCGTACAGCGGCATGGCAATGTCGAAGCGGTTCAGCTCACGGTAGGTGTCGGCCAGCGCCGACAGCAGGCGGATGCGTGTCTGCGGGTCGTCCTGGAAGGTCTGCGGCAGCGCGGCGCGGCTGCTCTCCAGCAGTTGCAGCACGGTGGGCCATTGGCCGCCGTGGCGGTCCGGGCTGGCGGACGACAGCAACTCGGTCAGGTACGCGGCGATGCGGTCGCTCTGCCGTGCCGAAGCCTGGGCGCGTTTCCACTGCCAGGTGGCCGCCGCCAGGCCGGCGCTGAGGCTCAACACCACCACGGCCATGGCGCCGGCCAGCAGCGCATTGCGGCGGAACCAGAGCCCCGTGCGGTGCCGCCAGTCGTCGCGCCGTGCACTCACAGGGCGGTGCGTCAGCCAGCATTGCAGGTCGTCTATGAACGCGCCGACGCTGGCATAACGCTCCTGCGGCTTCTTGCGCAAGGCCTTGGCGGCGATGGCTTCCAGATCACCGCGTGCGCGCACGGCGTCCTGCGGGCGGCCCGGGCCTGGGTCTGCTGCGCCGACTTCTTCTGCTGCCGACGCCGGGTGCTGGCCCAGCAAGGTGTGCAACCGCCGCGGCTCGTCATGCAGCACCGCGCGTTCGGCCACCAGGCGCTGCGTGCCGCGCGGTGCGAAGGGCAGTTCGCCGCTCACGAGCTCGTACAACATCACGCCCAGCGAGAACACGTCGGCCGCCGTGCCTATGGGCGCACCCAGGATCTGTTCCGGCGCCGCGTAGCCCAGGGTCAGGCCACGGCCGGTCTGGCGCGTCAATTCACCGTCACTGGCGTCGCCGTCGTCCAGCAGACCGGCGATGCCGAAGTCCAGCAGCTTGGGCTCACCCTCGGGCGTGACGATGACGTTGGACGGCTTCAGGTCGCGGTGCACGATGAGCTGCGCATGCGCATGCTCCACCGCCTGCGCGATGCGCAGCAGCAGCTGCACACGCGGCGTCAGCAGCGGGCAGGCCTGGCGCACGTGTTCGCCCAGCGTGCGGCCGGGCACGTATTCCAGCACCAGATAGGCCTGCTCGCCCGTTTCACCAACCACCACGCCCGCGTCCAGCAGGCGCGCCACGGCGGGGTGGTTCAGGCGCGCCAGCACCGCACGTTCGCGTGCGAAGCGCGCGGCCAGGCTGCTGGCCAGCAGGTCGCTGCGCAAGAGCTTGATGGCCGCCAGCGCCTGGTACAGGCCGTCGTCACGGCTGGCCAGCCAGACCTGGCCCATGCCGCCTTCGCCAATCTTCTTGACCAGCAGCCAGGGGCCCAGGCGCTGGCCGGGCTGGGGCGCATCGGGGTGCGGGGTGTCTGGTGTCAGCGCCGCGTTCAGCGCCTGGCCGTAGGCGTCCAGGCCCGGCACGGTGCTGACGGTGGCAGCATCGCCGCCTTCGTTTTCCTCATCCGGCAACAGCGCTTCAAGCTCGCCCGCCAGCATGGCGTCACGTTCCCGCAGACGCAGCAGCCAGGCCGCACGCGCAGACGGCGCCAGGGCCAGGGCTTCGTCAAGCAGGGCGGAAAGCGCCTGCCAGCGGTCACGGTCGATCATGGGATACAGACGCTTTGCACGGGGGTCTTGCGACAGCGGGCACAACAACGGAAACAACGGCCCAAGCTCAACCGCCTTCGCCCAGCAGCAACTGCAGAAGGCCGCGGGCCTTGATCAGGTCGCGGTTGACGGTGCGGCTGGACACACCACGCAGTTCGGCCACCTCGGCGATGGTGAGACCCGCAAACGCCTGCATCTCCAGCAGTTCGTACAAGGCCGGGTCGACCTCGGCCATGCGGTGCAGCGCGCGGTCCACCGCGATCAGATCGGCCGCAGACCCGCCACCAGCCGGCACGTCTTCTGCGGCCGACAGCGTCACCATCAGCTGCTCGCCACCACGCTTGACGCGGCCCTCGCTGCGCAGGTGGTCGATGACCACCGAGCGCAGCACCTGGCCCACGTAGGCGAAGAACTGGCCGCGTGTGGCGCCCTGCAGGCCTTCCTGCTCGGCCATGCGCAAAAAGCCTTCGTGCACCAGCGCCGTGGTGTTCAGGCCCGTCACGCCACCGGCGTGGGCCAGGCGTGCGCGCGCCACCCGCTTGATTTCGGGGTAGAGCTGCGCGTAGAGGGCCTGCAGGGCGTCGGCCCGCGCGGGGCCACTGACGTCGCGGCTGCGGACCAGCAGTTCGGTGATTGAGGACATGGGCCTTCTGTCGGGCCAAGTCGGCCCTCTCGCCCCATTTTGGAGGCGCACAGCAGAGCCTGCAGAGCACCCTGATGGGTGCCAGGGCTCAGCCCGCAGGCGCCGGCACGCTGAAGCGCTTGGTGACGTCGCCCTTGGCATTGGTGCTTTCCAGCTGCACGCCAAAGCCCCACAGGCGGGCCACGTGCTTCAGCACTTCCTGCGCCGCGTCGTGCAGCGGCCGGTCGTTGTGCTGGAAGTGGCGCAGCGTCAGGCTGCGGTCACCACGCAGGTTGACGTTCCAGACCTGGATGTTGGGCTCGCGCGAGCCCAGGTCGTACTGGCGCGACAGCGCCTCGCGCACACGGCGGTAGCCCGTGTCGTCGTGGATGGCGCTGACTTCCAGCTCGTTCTGCTTCTCGTCGTCGGCAATCGCGAACAGGCGCAGTTCACGCATCAGCTTGGGTGACAGGTACTGGCCGATGAAGCTTTCGTCCTTGAAGTTGCGCATGGCGTGGTCCAGCGTCGGCAGCCAGGGCTTGCCGGCGATGTCGGGGAACCAGGCGCGGTCTTCGTCGTCGGGCTTGTCGCAGATGCGCTTCAAGTCGGTGTACATCGCAAAACCCAGCGCATACGGGTTGATGCCGCTGTAGGCCTTGTGCCCCACCGGCGGCTGGTAGACGACGTTGGTGTGCGACTTCAGCCACTCGATCATCACGCCGTCGGTCAGGAAACCGTCGTCGTACATGGTGTTGAGCAGCTTGTGGTGCCAGAAGGTGGCCCAGCCCTCGTTCATGACCTGCGTCTGGCGTTGCGGGTAGAAGTACTGCGCCACCTTGCGCACGATGCGCACGATCTCGCGCTGCCAGGGTTCCAGCAGCGGTGCGTTCTTCTCTATGAAGTACAGCAGGTTCTCTTGCGGTTCATCAGGGAAGCGTTTGGCCTCCGGCATGGTGCCGTCCTTCTCGGCCCGGCGTGGCAGCGTGCGCCACAGGTCGTTGACCTGGCGCTGCGCGTAGGCCTCGCGGTCCACCCGTTCGGCCAGTTCCTGAGCCAGGGTCTTGCGCGTGGGGCGGCGGTAGCGGTCCACGCCGTGGTTGCTGAGCGCGTGGCAACTGTCGATGAAACCTTCCACGGCGTCCAGGCCGTGTTTCTCTTCGCAGGCGGTGACGTAGTTCTTGGCGTAGACCAGGTAGTCGATGATGGACGCCGCGTCGGTCCACATGCGGAACAGGTAATTGCCCTTGAAGAAGCTGTTGTGGCCGTAGGCGGCGTGGGCGATGACCAACGCCTGCATGGCCATCGTGTTCTCCTCCATCAGGTAGCTGATGCAGGGGTTGCTGTTGATGACGATCTCGTACGCCAGGCCCATGTGGCCGCGCTTGTAGTTCTTCTCGGTGGCGATGAACTCCTTGCCGTAGCTCCAGTGGCGGTAGTTCACGGGCATGCCCACGCTGGCGTAGGCATCCATCATCTGTTCAGCCGTGATGATTTCCAGCTGGTTGGGGTAGGTGTCCAGGCCGAAGCGGTCCGCCGTCGCGCGGATGACCTTGTGGTAGTGCTCGATGAGCTCAAAGCTCCAGTCGCTGGGGGCGGGCAGCGGGCTGCCGGGCCGTTCGCCCAGGGGCAGCGGTTGTTCCAGCGCAAGCGGACGGGGCTTCATGCTGCCTTGGCTCCTTCTTTCTTGAAGAGGTCACGGAAGACGGGGTAGATCTGGTCAGCGCTGGTGGCCTTGCGCATGGCGAAGTGGCGGTGCACCGCTTGCAGCTGGGTGTATTCCTCCCACAGGTTCTGCTCTTCTTCCGCCACCTGCACGTAGGCGAAGTAACGCACCAGGGGCAGCAGCTTGTCGCTCAGCAATTCGCGGCAACGGCCACTGTCGTGGTGCCAGTTGTCGCCGTCACTGGCCTGCGCACCGTAGATGTTCCACTCACTCGGGTTGTAGCGGGCGCGGATGATCTCTTCCATCAGCACCAGCGCGCTGCTGACCACCGTGCCACCGGTCTCACGGGCGTGGAAGAAGTTCTGCTCGTCCACTTCTGACGCCTGGGTGTGGTGGCGTATGAAGACCAGGTCGATCTTCTCGTAGTGCCTCGTCAAGAACATGTACAGCAGGATGAAGAAGCGCTTGCTCAGTTCCTTGCGCCCTTCGTCCATGGAGCCGGACACATCCATCAGGCAGAACATCACCGCCTTGCTGGTGGGCACCGGCACCTTCACGCGGCTGCGGAAGCGCAGGTCTATCGGGTCCAGAAAAGGGATGCGTTCGACGCGGCCCTTGAGGTGTTCAATCTCTTCAAGCAACTGCTTGATGTGCGCCTCGGCCACGGCGTCCCCGGGCCGCAGCATGCGGCGGCAGTCGGCCAGTTCGGCTTCCAGTTCCTTCACCGTGCGGCGTGAACTGGCGCCCAAAGCGATGCGACGACCCAGGGCGCCGCGCATGCTGCGCACCACGTGCAGATTGTTCGGCGTGCCGTCATTGGTGAAGCCGGCGCGGTGGCTCTTGTATTCAGGCACCTCGGCCAGCTGCGTGCGCAGCAGGTGCGGCAGCGCCAGGTCCTCGAAGAAGACCTGCATGAACTCTTCCTTGCTCAGCGCAAAGACAAAGTCGTCCTCGCCTTCGCCGGAGTCGCCCGCTTTGCCCTTGCCGCTGCCGCTGCCCTGACCGCCCTTGGGACGTTCGATACGGTCGCCCTGGATGTATTCCTGGTTGCCCGGGTGCACGGTTTCGCGCATGCCGCCCTGGCCGTGGCCGAACACGGGTTCGTTGATGTCGCGCTTGGGAATGTGGATCTCTTCCCCACGCTCGATGTCGCGTATGCCGCGCCCGTCTATGGCCCGTTTGACCGCTTCCTTGATCTGGTCCTTGTAGCGGCGCAGGAACCTCTCTCGGTTGCCGATCGACTTGTTCTTGCCTGCCAGCCGGCGATCAACGATGTGCTGCATGGATCAGCTGCTCTTCCTGACGCGCAGGTACCACTCGCACAGCAGGCGCACTTGCTTTTGCGTGTAGCCCTTGGCCACCATGCGGGTCACGAAGTCCTCGTGCTTCTTGGCTTCGTCGGCGCTGGCCTTGGCGTTGAAGCTGATCACCGGCAGCAACTCTTCGGTGTTGGAGAACATCTTCTTCTCGATCACCGTGCGCAGCTTTTCATAGCTGGTCCACACCGGGTTGTTGCCCTGGTTGTTGGCACGCGCGCGCAGCACGAAGTTGACGATCTCGTTGCGGAAGTCCTTGGGGTTGGCAATGCCGGCGGGCTTTTCGATCTTTTCCAGCTCACCGTTGAGTGACGCGCGGTCGAAGACCTCGCCGGTGTCGGTGTCGCGGTACTCGTGGTCCTGTATCCAGTAGTCGGCGTAGGTCACGTAGCGGTCGAAGATGTTCTGGCCGTACTCGGAGTAACTTTCCAGGTAGGCGGTCTGGATCTCCTTGCCTATGAATTCCGCGTAGCGCGGCGCCAGCGCTTCCTTGATGAAACCGACGTACTTGTCCTCGGTTTCCTTGGGGAACTGCTCACGTTCGATCTGCTGCTCCAGCACGTACATCAGGTGCACGGGGTTGGCCGCTATCTCGGTGCTGTCGAAGTTGAAGACCTTGCTGATGATCTTGTAGGCGAATCGCGTGCTGACACCGCTCATGCCTTCGTCGACGCCGGCGTAGTCGCGGTATTCCTGGTAGCTCTTGGCACGCGGGTCGGTGTCCTTCAGGTTTTCACCGTCATAGATCAGCATCTTGGAATAGAGGCTGCTGTTCTCGGGCTCCTTCAGGCGCGTGAGGATGGCGAACTGGCTCATCATCTTCAGCGTGCCCGGTGCGCAGGTGGCGCTGGCCAGGCTGCTGTTCTTGAGCAGCTTCTCGTAGATCTTCACTTCCTCGCTGACTCGCAGGCAGTAGGGCACCTTGACGATGTAGATGCGGTCCAGGAAGGCTTCGTTGTTCTTGTTGTTGCGGAAAGCCTTCCATTCGCTTTCGTTGCTGTGGGCCAGCACGACACCGTCAAACGGGATCGCGCCAAAACCTTCGGTGCCCTTGAAGTTGCCTTCCTGCGTGGCCGTGAGCAGCGGATGCAGCACCTTGATCGGCGCCTTGAACATTTCCACGAATTCCAGCAGGCCCTGGTTGGCCAGGCACAGGCCGCCGCTGTAGCTGTAGGCGTCAGGGTCGTCCTGGCTGTAGCTTTCCAGCTTGCGGATGTCGACTTTGCCGACCAGGCTGCTGATGTCCTGGTTGTTCTCGTCACCCGGCTCGGTCTTGCTGATGCCCACCTGCTTCAGGATGCTGGGGTGGCGCTTGACGACCTTGAACTGCCGGATGTCGCCACCAAACTCTTCCAGCCGCTTCACGGCCCAGGGCGACAGGATGCGGTTGAGATAGCGGCGCGGAATGCCGTACTCGCTTTCCAGGATGGGGCCGTCTTCCAGCGCGTCGAACAGACCCAGCGGCGACTCGTTGACCGGGCTGCCCTTGATGGCATAGAAAGGCACGTCCTGCATCAGCAGCTTCAGTCGCTCGGCGATGCTGCTCTTGCCGCCGCCCACGGGACCGAGCAGGTAGAGGATCTGCTTCTTCTCTTCCAGACCCTGCGCCGCGTGGCGGAAGTAGGACACCACCTGTTCGATGGCGTCTTCCATGCCATAGAACTCGGCGAAGGCGGGGTAGACCTTGATGACCTTGTTGGCGAAGAGGCGTGACAGACGCGGGTCGTTGCGCGTGTCCACCGTCTGCGGTTCACCAATGGCCTTGAGCATGCGCTCGGCGGCGGTGGCATAAGCCAGCGTGTTGCGCTTGCATTCGGCCAGATAGTCCTCAAGGGACAGTTCTTCCTCGCGGGTGCGCTCGTAGCGCGCGGCGAAGTGCTTGATCACATCCATGCGTGTTGCCTCCGGGTCCCGGCAAGCGGCGAGGCGGACAACCCTGCCCCGTTCCGCTCCTGGGAAGTTCTGATGGAGTCCCGGCTTCACGGACCCAGGCTCCATCAGAGCTTTCCGGCACCCGGTGGTGATGTGCCACCGGTGGCGATGTGATCACAGCTTCGTTCAAGAGCCGGCTACCTGAGCGCCAGAAGAACGGGGCCATTGCCTGCTTGTTCCTCCTTCAGCTTGTGCCCTTCAACAGAGCGTGCTCCGACCTGTGCTCCTTTGCAAGGGCCGTGCCTTGCGCGTTCACCTTCAACGTGCGCAAATGCCAACGGGCTGACACGGGCCCTGCACCGCGGTGGAGCCAGCAGGCCCTGCTTTGGTTCCGGGCGGTGAGAAGATCCGGCTGATGAATGTGAATCTGATTCTGCTGGCCATGTGCCAGGCGCTGTTCCTCACCAACAACGTCACCTTCATCGCCATCAACGGCCTGGTGGGCCTGTCGCTGGCACCGCTGGGCTGGATGGCCACGCTGCCCGTCACGGGTTACGTGGTGGGTGCCGCGCTGTCGGCCATGCCGGTGTCGCGGCTGCAGGCGCGGCTGGGGCGCAAACGCACATTCCAGATCGGCCTGCTGGTGGCAATTGGAACGGCTGCGATGGGCGCGCTGGCAGTCAGCATCGGCAGCTTCTGGCTGCTGGTGGCCACCACGGTGGTCGCAGGCTTCTACAGTGCCAATGGCGCGCTGTACCGGTTTGCCGGACCGGAACTGGTGCCGCCATCCATGAAGGAGCGCGCCATCTCCTGGGTGCTGGCCGGCGGCGTAGCGGGTGCGTTCATCGGCCCCAACCTGGCCAGTGCTGCGCGCGGCTGGTTGCCGGCGCCCTTTGCTGGCGCCTACCTGGCGCTGGTGGCGGTGGGCTTGATCGGACTCGCGCTGATGTCCTTCATCCAGTTCCCGCCGCACACGGCACCGGCGCCCGGTGCTGCCGCTGGCCGACCGCTGGCAGAACTTGCCCGGCAGCCGGTTTTTGTCGTGGCCATCGTCGCCGCCGCTCTGGGCTACGGCGTGATGAACCTGCTGATGGCCGCTACGCCCATCGCCATGCAGCAATGCCAGCACCCCTTCAGCAGTGCCGCGCTGGTGCTGGAGTGGCATGTGCTTGGCATGTTCGTGCCCAGCTTCTTCACCGGTCACCTGATCAGGCGCTTTGGCGCGTTGCCGGTCATGGCCGTGGGCGTGACCCTGAACCTGGTGTGCGTGGCTGTCGCCTTGAGTGGCGTGGACCTGATGCAGTTCCTGGTGGCGTTGTTCACCTTGGGCGTGGGCTGGAATTTCCTCTACACCGGCGGCACCACGCTGCTGACGCAGAGCTACCGGCCGGAAGAAAAGAACCGTGCACAGGGCGTGATGGACAGCTGCGTGTTCTGGACCATGGCGGTGACGTCCTTCTCTTCAGGCGCGCTGATCACCACGCAGGGCTGGACCTGGCTGAACCTGGGCTCGCTGCTGCCCATAGCCGCCGTGGCGTTGACCTTGCTGTGGCTCTCGATACGTTCCCCACGCGCCGCGTCTGCCCACTGACATAACGTCGATAATGAGAGATCATTTTTTTGGATGACCTCTCCCCGGATCTCGTTCATATCGCCCGCATACGTCACCGAACGGGGCGACGATCGCCCGGTGCTTGCACGCACTGGGCCAGTCGCTGCTCAGCCCGGAGACTTTTCCAGGCGTTCCAACAGACCGTTGAGCTCCTCCAGGGAGCCGAAGGCGATGGCAATCTCGCCTTGCTCGCCACGCGAGGTCCGGCGCTTGACACGGATCTCAACAGCCGCCGTCAGCAGGTCCGACAGCCGCTCTTCCAGGCGTGTCAGGTCACGCGCCTTCGCCTGCGCAGCCTTCTTCGCTGCCGGCGGTGCAGAGGTTTCGCGCACGGTGCGCGTCACCAGCCGTTCGGCGTCGCGCACGCTCAGCTTCCTGGCGGCGATTTCCTGCGCGGCCATCACCTGCTCGGCCGCGGGCAGGGCCAGCAGCGCGCGTGCATGGCCCATGTCGATGTCGCCGGCCAGCAGCATCTGCTGCACCGGGTCGGCCAGGTTCAACAGGCGCAGCAGGTTGCTGGCCGCGCTGCGCGACCGGCCCACAGCCTGCGCCGCCTGTTCGTGGGTCAGCTTGAACTCGGTGACCAGGCGCTGCAGGCCCTGCGCCTCTTCCAGCGGGTTGAGGTCTTCGCGCTGGATGTTCTCGATCAGCGCCATCACCGCCGCAGCCTCGTCGGCCACCACCTTCACCAGCACGGGGATGCTGTCCAGCCCGGCCAGCTTGGCGGCTCGGAAGCGCCGTTCGCCCGCGATGATCTCGTAGTGGCCCTTGGCGTCCGGCCCCAGCGGCCGCACGAGGATGGGCTGCATCACCCCCTGGCTCTTGATGCTCTCGGCCAGCTCGTACAGCGAACCTTCGTCCATGCGCGTGCGCGGCTGGTACTTGCCAGCGTGAAGCGCGTTGACGGACAGGATGGTGGGGGTGCCGTCGGTGGCGGCCGGCGCGTCGCTGACCTTGGGGCCCAGCAGCGCTTCCAGCCCCAGCCCCAGGCCCTTGGGTTTCTTGGTGACCATCCGGGGATTCTCTCAGGCTCAGGCGCGGCGCCTGCGCTCCTGGGCGGGGTGCAGCACATCGCGCTCCAGGTAGCGGCGCAGCTTCTGCACACGTGGGTCGTTGCGGCCCGGCATGCGGGTCAGGTACTGGATGACCGCGTCCACACGCAGCCAGGTGTGGCCGCCATCGTCGCGGCGCCAGTTGCCGGGCGTGCGGGCGGCCGTGACGTCGTCGGCTTCTTTCAGGCCCAGCACACGCTGCAGGCCGGGCGCGTCCAGCCAGACGTGGCGGCCGTCGTCTTCCACCTGCAGCGTGATGCCGGCAAAGGCGTGGTGGCTGCCGTCGTTGTAGGCACCGAGCTTATCGCGTACCGCAGCGTGCAGGTCACCCAGCTTGCTGAGGGCGTACCAGACACCGGCCGCCACACACACAAAGAACAGCACCGCCAGCAAGGCGGTCTTGATCGGACCCCAGCCTTTCAGGAAGGTCCACCCCAGGACGGTGGTGAGCACCAAGGCCACCAAGGCCGCACGCGCCAAGCGGTCACCCATGGCCCTGGTCCTTCAGCGTGCGCAGATGCGCCATGCCCTCGGGCCAGTCGCCCAGGCCGGACTCGGCATTCATGTGGCCGCGGGCGCCCTGGCTCAGGGCAGGCGCCTGCCAGTCGGCGGCCATGGCCAACGCACGGTCGGGCGCGCAGAACGGGTCGTCGTCGCTGTAAAGAACGAGGGCTGGAAACGGCAGCGGCGTGTGGGGAATTCGTCGCCAGCTCGACAACTGCGGCGGCATGTCGGCACGGGCAGTGTCCGGCGGCGCGACCAGCAAGGCTGACGACACGCGATGGGTGTTCCCTGAATGCGCCGCCCAGGCCGCAACCAACTGGCACCCCAGGCTGTGCGCCACCAGGGCCACGCAGCCTGGCGCCTCCAGCACGGCCTCTTCCAGGCAGGTCATCCAGTCGCCGCGCAAAGGGTGCTGCCAGTCGGTCTGCTGCACGCGCACAAAACCATGCAGCACTTCCCAACGGCTTTGCCAATGGCCAGGCCCCGAGTTCTGCCATCCCGGCAGGATGAGCGCACGCATTGGTAAGGGCATGTTCAAACCGAGGCTGGCCATGGGCTCCCCGATTGTGGGGTCGCGCCCCTGGCCAGCAGCTTCAACGCGCAATTTGCACGCCACCCGATCCAGAATCCTAGGGTTTACCTCCGTTGGGGTGCTGGATTCCGAGCCCTTTAGCGTGCAGCATCCGGCCTCCCCAGTTCGCAGGAGGGCGTGGTATCCCTCGGGGTCATCCACTTTCGGGTCTGCGGAGTTAATGATTGAGTCCTGGGGCAGAATTTGAGAGTCCCGAGGAAACAGAACCGCAGAAATTGGCCGGCGGCGATCTGTTCCACATCCAAGACAGTCCGGCCTTGAACCTGAATCAGGAGCACTCCATGAAGACGATTTCCAAGACCCTGCTGGCCGCCATGACCATTACCGCCGCTTTCGCGGTTGGCGCTCAGGAATCCAAGGTTGACCTGAAGGACGCGAAGCAATCGCAGTCCGGCGGCCTGGCCAACAGCCAGTCCGGCAACATCGGCAACGCCACCGGCGCCAAGGCCAAGTCGGATGTCAAGGCCACCAACATCAAGCAAAGCCAATCTGGCGGCCTGGCCAACAGCCAGAGCGTGAACATTGGCAATGCCACCGGTACCGGTCAGACCAAGGTGACGGCGACCAACGTGTCACAAAGCCAGTCCGGCGGCCTGGCCAACAGCCAGAACGTCAACCTGGGCAACGCCTCCAAGGGCAAGAGCGATGTCAAGGCCACCAACGTGACGCAAAGCCAATCCGGCGGCCTGGCCAACAGCCAGACCATGAACGCTGGCAACACGAAGTAATTCGTGTCTCCGGCCTGGCCTCACGGCCGGGCCGGGACTTCGTTCATTTGTCCAGCGCCTGCTGTCCGGTGCTGGTCGCGGCTTGATCGCGTGCCGCGAAATTCACACCATTTCCGGAGATCACGATGCGCACTCCCATCCTGTCTTTTGCCCTCGTGGCCGTCCTGCTCGCCACGCACGCCCTGCCGGCGTCTGCGCAGAACCGCGGCACACCCGCCCGTTCGGAGGCGGTGGACATGGACGACAAGGACCGCGCGCTGGTCGCCAAGGAAACGATCAAGCAGAACAAGAACAAGGCCAGTGGCAAGGCCGGCTCCAACGCCAATTGCGGCTCGGTCGACATCGGCAACGACAGCAGCAACAAGAAGGGTTCGTCGCAAATCGCGGACCGCCAGAAGACCGTGATCGTCACGGGCAACATCATCAACACCGCCAACTGCAAATAACGGGTTCAGCAATGAGCATCGGCAAGCTTTCCGCGCTGTTGACGGGCCTGGCTCTGCTTGCCGGCGTCGGCAGTGCCCTTGGGCAAACCAAGCTCACGACGGCGGAGCAGAACGCCAAGCAGGCCATCGAACTGTCGGTCAAGCCTTCTGCGGGGCCCCCGCGGGCGAACGTCACCGGCTTCGCCACCGCGCTGCGCTGCATGGACAACCAGTTCCGCACG
Organism: Betaproteobacteria bacterium; assembly: GCA_031411215.1. GTDB lineage: Bacteria > Pseudomonadota > Gammaproteobacteria > Burkholderiales > Burkholderiaceae_C > Rubrivivax. The sequence goes on along the minus strand of JANOAM010000844.1, from coordinate 7,358 downwards.
TTTGGCGTGAAGAACGTGTCGGTGATCATCGAAGACATCCCCGACCAGACCAAGAAGATCAACGTCGGCGGCCGCGAGATGTTCGTGTCCGCGACGTCGCAGATGACGCGCTCCAGCCGTGCCATCCGCCTGATCCCCTACGACAGCAACCGCAAGGTGTTCCAGGACCTGTTCAAGGGCCAGGACGACATTGCCAGCAAGGCCGCCTTTGCCATCCAGGGTTCGATCAGCCAGTTTGACGAATCGCTGCTGAAGAAGCAGCGCGACGGCGGCATCTGCCTTGGCATCCTGTGTATTGGCGGCGCCGACTCCGATTCGTTCTCGGGCATGAGCGTGGACATGAGCGTGCTGAACGTACGCGACGACCTCACGCTGGTGCCGGGCGCCATCTCCAAGAATTTCGTGCTGATCCGCAAGTCTGGCAAGGGCGCGGACGCCGACCTGAACTACAAGAAGTTCGGCGTCAATTTCAACTTTGTCGCCAGCCAGTCCGACGGCCAGGGCCAGGCACTGCGCAACCTGGTGGAACTGTCGGCCATCGAGCTGTTCGGCCGCCTGATGAAGATTCCTTACTGGAATTGCCTGGGTGTGCCCGACAACGACGAAGGCGTGAAAGCCGAGATCGAAGACTGGTGGGACATGCTGCAGGGCGACGTGCCTTCGCTGGTCAGCTACCTGCAGATTCAGATGACGGCCCGGGGCTTGTACAAGGGCGAGATCGATGGCGTGATCGCCGACGAACTGGAGCGTGCCGTGCGTGCCTACAAGGGCGTGATGGGCTTGAAGGAAGACCTGTCGCTGGACGCCGACTTCTTCCGCACCTACCTGACAGCCAACCACGCCGTGCTTCAACCGAAGGCGCAAGCGCGGCTGAAGGAGATCAACACGGCTGAAGGCCCGGTGCCCGCGGCGCCTGTGCAAGTGGCCGCGGCGACCGCCCCGGCGCCCCAGGCTCCGACGCCTTCCGCTGCTGCGGTGCGCGCCGCGCTGACGGTCCAGGGTACCAAGGGCCCGCAGTACCTCTACAAGCGTGGTGAAGCGCTGGACGTAGACGTGGCCGTCGGTAACAACACTGGATTCCTGTACTGCTTCCTGCTCGACGAGAACCGCTCGGTGTCGCAGTTCTTCCCCAACCCGGTTCAACCATCGGCTGCGGTCACTCCGGGCACGCGCATGCTGTTCCCTGGACGCTTCCCCTTCCAGTTCCAGGCCAGTGCCAAGGGCGCCACGGAAACGGTCGCCTGCTTCACGACGGCCAAGGACCTGGGTCCCAATGTCACGCTGCCCAACAGTGTTCGTGACCTGCCCGCATTGCAGACGTTGATTGCCCAGCGCGGCGGCAACGGCACGGAAATGGGAGTCTTCGATGTCAAGGTCAAGTAAGCGGGCTGCGTGCCTGGTCGCGGTTTGCGCCCTGTTGTCGCTCGCCCTGTCTGCGGCGCCGGTATTGGCGCAGGACTCCCCGACGGCAGCGTCGATCAAGGCGCTGCAAGACAAGGGCAAGGACGGTCAGGACGGCGGCAAGGCCAAACAGATCGTGGCCAAGGACGCGTCGGTGAGTTCGTCTCTGCCACGCGCGGGCAAGCGGCCGCTGTTGCGCTGCTGGCAGGAAGGCAAGCTGGTCTACGAAGGCGCCGGCATGCAGGTCGCCGCGCAGCAAGGCACCGCATCCATCGACCTGCGCAATGGGAATGCCCTGGCGGTGCAGATCTTTGACCTGAAAAACGGCATGTGCCTGCTGGACCATTCGCCTGAATAGGCCACCGGCCCACTGTAGAAAAAGGAGCACCAGATGAACCAACATCCCATCGCACGTGCATTGGCATCCGGGGTCTGCTTCGTTGCTCTGGCCTGCCCGCTGGGCCTGCATGCGCAGACTTCGCAGGTGCAGATCGACAACGCCAAACAGTCGCAGAGCGGTGGCCTGGGCAACACCCAGCGCGCCAATATCGGCAACGCCAGCGGCGACGGCAAGAGCCAGGTCAACCTGGGCAACCTGAAGCAGACGCAGAACGGGGGACTGGGCAACACGCAGGAAGCCAACATCGGCAACGCGTCGGGCAGCGGCAAGACCAACGTCACCGTGGGCAGCGTGTCGCAAACGCAGAGCGGAATGGGCAACACCCAGAAGGTGGACATTGGCAATGCGTCCGGCCGCGGCAAGACTGACGTCAAGGTCGGCACGGTCACGCAGAACCAATCCGGCATGGGCAACAAGCAGACGACCTCGGTCGGCAACGCCACGGGCAATGGTTCCACCAAGGTCACAGTGGGCAGCATCAAGCAATCGCAGTCCGGCCTGGGCAACAAGCAGAGCGTGGAGATTGGCAACAACTCGGGCAATGGCAACACCAATGTCCAGGTGGGCAATGTCATCCAGAGCCAGTCCGGCCTGCTGGGCAACAACAAGGTCAGCATCGGCAACAAGTGAGCCGGCGCGCGCACGCACACCGTTCTCTAGGGGGAATCACCATGAACACCCGTATCGTCCAAGCCGTCGCCCTGGCGCTGGCCTCCATGTCCTTGCAGGCGTCTGCACAGGTCAAGGTCTTCGAACGCCCGCCCACGCTTGAAGAACTGCGCGCCAGCATGGCGGCGCCGGCGGCCGCACCAGTCACAGCACCGGCAGCAGCTGACGACCCCAATGCAGTCAAGAAGCGCGGCATCGTCTGGAACTCGCCGGGCACGCCCGCGAAGGCCAGCTCCGAAACCGCCGCGCAGACCGCCCAAGGCACAGCGCCCGGCCAGCAGGTGGCCTCTGCGGCCGTGCCTTCCAAGGGTATCGCGCTGCCGATCAGCTTCGAGCCCGGCAGCAGCCGACTGGTCACTGGCGCCACGGCCTATATCGAGCCCATCGCGTCGTTGTTGCGCGCTGACCCCAACCTGAAGATGGCGATCGAAGGCCACACCGACGCCAGCGGTTCCGCGCAACGCAACCTGATGCTGTCGTGGGACCGCGCCATGACGGTGTTCAAGCTGTTGGTCGAGCGTTACGGCATCGACCCGGTGCGCCTGCAGCCCGTGGGCAAGGGTTCGATGGAACTGATGGACGCCGGCAACCCGGAAGGCGCTGCCAACCGGCGTGTGCAGTTCCGCCCGATCAGCGCGGGCTGACGGCCGGTTGACGAACACCGGGCGCACTGCCGCCCGGCATTGGCCTGTATCCTCGCTGCATTGCAGCAGCGGGGTTTTGCGAGGCAGCCATGAGCTTTACCGTCTTCGTCGATGGCCAGGAAGGCACCACCGGCCTTCGCATTCATGAGTACTTGGCGGCGCGCCGGGACGTCGAAGTGCTGCGCATTGCACCGGACAAACGCAAGGACGTCGCCGAGCGCGCGCGCCTTCTGAACGCCGCGGACGTGGCCTTCCTGTGCCTGCCCGATGCCGCCGCGCGCGAAGCCGCAGCGCTGGTGACCAACCCGCGCACCTGCCTCATTGACGCCAGCACCGCACACCGCACCGCGCCGGGCTGGGTTTTCGGGCTGCCTGAACTGGCACCCGGCCAGCGCGACGCACTGCGCGCCAGCAAGCGCATCGCCAACCCGGGCTGCCATGCCAGTGCCTTCATCCTGCTGCTGCGACCGCTGGTGGATGCCGGGCTGGTGCCGGCTGCACACCCGGTGTCGGCCACGTCCATCAGCGGTTACTCCGGTGGTGGTAAGAAGCTGATCGAGCAGTACCAGGCACAGCCGATGGACCCGCTGCTCACGTCGCCCCGGCCCTATGGCTTGAGCCTGGCGCACAAGCACCTGCCCGAGATGGCCGCGCACACCGGCCTGACCGCACCACCGGTCTTCATGCCCGTGGTCAGCAACTTTTACAAGGGCCTGGCCGTGACGGTTCCGCTGCACCTGGCGCAGTTGGGCACGACAGGCCCCGCGCTGCATGCTGCGCTGACCGCGCGTTATGCGGAAGAACGCTTCATCCGCGTGATGCCGCTGAGCGACCCCGGCACGCTGGAAGCCGGCGGCCTGGACCTGCAGGCCTGCAACGACACCAACCGCGTGGACCTGTTCGTCTTCGCCAGCGAGCGCCATGCGCTGCTGGTGGCGCGTCTGGACAACCTCGGCAAAGGCGCCAGCGGTGCGGCCGTGCAAGCCATGAACGTGCACCTCGGCACGGACGAAGGGCTGGGGTTGTAGACGGCTGACGCCGGTCTCCCCTCAACGCGGGTTGACGCCACCCGCCTGCGATCCCATCCTGGGGACACGATGAAACTGCTCTCAAAGACCTGGGTGATGGTGGCCTGTTGCTGGGCTGCCGCATCGACGCTGGCGCAGACCGGCCAACCCCCAGCGGAGCCGCTGCTGCGCATTGAGGCCGGCATGCACACGGGCACCATCAACGCGGTGGACAGCGACGCTGCCGGGCGCGTCGTGGCCACCGCCAGCCCCGACAAGACCGTGCGTGTGTGGGACCCGGCCACGGGCCGGCTGCTGCAGGTGCTGCGCCCGCCCCTGGGCACGGGCAACGAAGGCTCGCTCTACGCCGTGGCCATGTCGCCTGATGGCCGCCAGGTGGCGGCTGCCGGCTGGACAGGCTTTGACTGGAACCGCCGTTCACAGGTCTATGTGTTTGACCGCGTCAGCGGGCAACTGACTTCCCGCCTGGAAGGGTTTCTGCCCGCCGCCGTGGTGCATTTGGCCTTCAACCCAGAAGGCACGCAGATCGCCGCCACGCTGACCGGCCGCAATGGCGTGCGCATCTGGAACTGGCGCCAGGGTGGCGTGCCGCTGGTGGACAGCAACTACGGCGACAGCAGCTTCGGTGCGGCCTGGGCGGCCGGTGGCCTGCTGGCCACAGCCAGCTACGACGGCAAACTGCGGCTGTACCGCGTGGAAGCGGCCAAACTGAACAAGTTGGTGGAAGTGGCCTCACCCGGTGGCGCGCGGCCGCACCGCGTGGCCTTCTCCCCCGACGGGCGCAGCCTGGCCGTGGGCCATGCCGACAGTGCACGGGTCAGCGTGCTGGACAGCACCACGCTGGCGCTGCAGTTCGAGGCCAGCGCTGCGGGCATCAGCAACGGCCAGCTGCCCTTGGTCGCCTTCAGTGCAGACGGCAAGTCTTTGGCCGCCGCCGGCTCCTGGCAGCAAGGTGGCCGCACCCAGGTGCGCACCTGGGGCCAAGGCGGGCGCGGCCAGGCTGTCGACACGCCCGTGGCCGCCAACACGGTGCTGGCGCTGGCGCCCTTGCCCGGCGCAGGCTGGCTGGTCGGCACCAGCGACCCGCTGTGGGGCGTGCTCAACAGCGCGGGTGCCTTTGCCGCCCGGGGCTTGCCGCCCACCGCAGACCTGCGCGGCAGCACCGGCGCGGCTCTGCTGGTGGCCAGCGGCGGGCGCAGCGTGCAATTCGGCTACTTGCCTGGTGGGCAGGACGCCTACCGCTTTGACCTGGCGGGCCGCCAGTTGCTGAAGGGCACCTTGCCCGGCGGCACGGCCGCGCGCACCGAAGGCCTGGGCATGGAATCCTGGCAGGACAACCCACAGCCCACCTTCCGCGGCAAGCCGGTGCAACTGGCGGCGCGTGAGGTGTCGCGCAGCCTGGCGGCAGAACCGGGCGGCGGCGTGCTGCTGGGTGCGGACTGGTCGCTGCGCCTGCTGGCCAGCGACGGCAGCGTGCGCTGGCAGCGCGGCGCGCCGGCGGTCACCTGGGGCGTGAACGTCTCACCGCAATCCTTCTTTGCCGTGGCCGCGTACGGCGACGGCACCGTGCGCTGGCACCGTTTGTCGGACGGTGAAGAACTGCTGGCGCTCTTCGTGCACGCCGACCGCAAGCGCTGGGTGTTGTGGACGCCTTCGGGCTACTACGACGCCAGCCCCGGCGCCGAGGAGTTGATCGGCTGGCACATCAACCGCGGGCAGACGGCATCAGCCGACTTCTTCGCAGCGTCGCGCCTGCGCAACAAGTTCTACAAGCCGGCGGTGATCGATCGTGTGCTGGACACGTTGGACGAATCCGAAGCGGTGCGCGAGGCCGAGACCACACTGGTCGCCGCTGCAACCATCTCGCCGCTGGTCCCCGTTGCGGCTGCCGCACCTGCGCCCGCACCCGTGCAAGCCCCGGCCCCGGTGAAGCCGGCTCCTCAAGCCGCCGCACCGCAGCCCGCGCCGCCGCCGGCCAAGCCCGTAACCACTCCGGCGCCACCGCCCAAGCCAGCGCCTCCACCGCCGGCCGTGGCCCAGGTGCTGCCGCCTGTCGTGGAACTGCTGTCGGACGCCGAAGCGGCTGCCACCACCGCCACGCTGGCGGTGAAGGTGCGCGGGCGCAGCACGGCCGACGCGCCGGTTACGTCCTGGCGGGTGCGCGTCAATGGTCAGATGGTCAGCGACGTGGCCGGCCTGCGTGCGCAGGACGCTGGCGGCACCGACGGCGTGCGCAGTGCCACCGTTCCCGTGCCGCCGCAGGACAGCGAGATCGAGCTCTTCGCCGAGAACAAGCACGGCACCTCGTCCCCGGCACGCATCCGCGTCAGCTGGAAAGGGGCCGTGGCCGCCAAGGACAGCCCGGGCGTGGTGGCCGGCTTCCAGATCAAGCCCAAGCTGTATGTGCTGGCCGTGGGCGTGGGCAACTACAAACATGCCGACATCCCCAAGCTGGAGCTGGCGGTGAAGGACGCACGTGACTTCGCCAATGCCATGCAGAAGCAGACGGGGAAGCTCTACCGTGCGGTGGAAGTGCGTTTGCTGACCGACGAAAAGGCCACGGCCGAAGCCGTGATCGACTCGCTGGAATGGATGCAGCGCCAGGTGACCCAGCACGACATCGGCATGGTCTTCATCTCTGGCCACGGCATGAACGACCCGACGCTGGGCTACGCCTACCTGCCGGTAGACGCCGACCCGGAACGCATGCGCCGCACCGTGGTGCCCATGGAAGAGTTCAAGAAGACGCTGGCCAACCTGCCCGGCAAGGCAATCTTCTTCCTGGACACCTGCCACTCCGGCAACGTGTTGGGTCCGGCGCGCCGCGCCGTGCGCAACGACGTGGCCGGTGTGGTGAACGAACTGTCCAGTGCCGAGAACGGCGTGGTCGTGTTCAGCAGCAGCACCGGCCGCCAGTTCAGCCTGGAGTCATCGGCCTGGGGCAACGGTGCCTTCACGAAGGCCCTGCTCGAAGGGGTGGCCGGCAGCGCCGACTACATGAAGACGGGCCGCATCACGCACAAGATGCTGGACCTGTACGTGAGCGAACGCGTCAAGGACCTGACCAAGGGCGAGCAGAGCCCGGTGACCCAGGCGCCAGGCGGCGTGCCGGATTTCCCGGTTGCCCTTCTTCAGTAGCTGCGATGGGGGGATTCCCTGTGACCGGGTCCTTGTCCATCGCCAGTTTGGAGGTCGTCGCAATCATTTACTTGACCT
>JANOAM010000843.1:0-3719 GCA_031411215.1 Betaproteobacteria bacterium | reverse complement strand
CAGGGCATACACGAAGGCCGCTTCCGCGCGCACGAGGCGCTGCCATCGGAACGCACCTTGTCCGAAGTGCTGCTGCTGTCGCGCGTGACGGCGCGCAAGGCCATCGACCGGCTGGCCGAACAGGGCCTGATCGTGCGCAGGCGGGGTTCGGGCAACTACATCGCGCCCAAGCTGGAGCAACCACTTGCGCGCTTGAGCAGCTTCTCCGAAGAACTGCGCCGGCGCGGCTTCGAGCCTTCCAGCCGCTGGCTGCTGCGCCGCTGCACTGCGGCGTCGCCGGACGAACACCTGAGCCTGGGCTTGTCGCCCGGCGCGCGTGTGGCCCGGCTGGAGCGCCTGCGCCTGGCCGACGGCACGGTGATGGCCTACGAGATCAGCGTGCTGCCCGAGCCGGTGCTGCCGCAACCCGGGCTGGTGGAAGGATCGCTGTACGAACACCTGGGCCAGCTGGGCAAGGCGCCGGCACGCGCGCTGCAGCACATCCGCGCCCTGAACGCTGACGCGCGCCAGGCCGAACTGCTGGGCGTGCCCACGGGCCAGGCGCTGCTGTTCATCACGCGGGTGGGTTACCTGGAAAACGGTGCGCCGGTGGAGCTGACGCACTCCTATTGCCGCAGCGACTTGTACGGCTTTGTCAGTGAAATGAGGCGTTAGGCATGGACCTCTCAATCGAAGGTTTGATCGAAGGCCACATCCTCACGCCGGGCGGCTTTGTGCGTGGCCAGCTGCAGTTGCGGGGCACACACATCGCGGCCGTTGAGGGCCAGACCGTTAGCGAAGCAGAGGCCCGATCGGGCACGCTGCCGCTGCTGCTGCCCGGCTTCATCGACCTGCACCTGCATGGCGGTGGCGGCGCCGACACCATGGACGCGGGCGACGCCATCACCACCATCGCGCGGCTGCATGCACGGCACGGCACCACGTCGCTGCTGGCCACCACCATGACCGCGCCGATGGGCGAGATCGAAGCGGCCTTTCGCGCGCTGGCCCCCGCCTGTCTGCACCGCCCCCCGGGCAGCGCACGCGTGCTGGGTGTGCACCTGGAAGGCCCCTACATCCACCCGGACCGCCTGGGCGCGCAGCCGGCCTTTGCGCGGCAGCCTTCACTGGACGAGATCCTGGCACTGCATGCGTTGGCGCCCATCCGTGTCATCACGCTGGCGCCGGACACCGAAGGCGCGCTGGCCATGATCCCGGCGCTGGTCGGTGCCGGCATGCGCGTGCAGGTGGGCCACAGCGCCGCCAGCTACGAAGAGGCCTGCGCGGCGTTGCAGCAGGGCGCCAGCGGCTTCACGCACCTGTTCAACGCCATGGGCGCTTTCCACCACCGCCAGCCGGGCGCCGCCGGTGCCGCGCTGGCCCACGCAGAACAAGCCGAGCTGATCCCCGACTTGCTGCACGTGCACCCCGGCGCCATCCGCGCCGCGCTGCGTGCCATCCCGCGCCTGTACGCCGTCACCGATTCCACTGCCGCCGCCGGCATGCCCGACGGCGACTACCGCCTGGGCCGGCAGACCGTGCGCAAGTGCGAAGGCGGTGTGCGCCTGGCCGACGGCACGCTGGCTGGCAGCACCTTGACCATGGACCAGGCGCTGCGCAACCTGGTGGGCCTGGGCCTGACGGTGGCGGAGGCTTCTGCGCGCACCAGCACCTACGCCGCGCGCTACCTGGGCTTGACCGACCGCGGGCAGTTGAGCCCCGGCGCCTGGGCCGACCTGGTGCTGCTGGACCCACAGACGCTGCAGTTGCAGCAGGTGGTTGTTGAAGGAGAAGTTGTTGAAGGAGGGAAGATTTGAACGCGCCGACTGAATCCCTGATGCGCCAGGAAGCCCTGCAGGGCCCGGCCGTGGCGGCCGCGTTGCTGCAGGCCGAACAGGGCGCGCTGGCCGAACTGGGCAACCGCTTCCGCCTGGCGCCGCCAGCAGCCATGCTGACGGTGGCGCGTGGCAGTTCCGACCACGCCGCGCACTACATGGCCTACCTGATGATGGCGCGGCTGGGCCGGCTGGTGACCTCGCTGCCCATGTCGGTGGTGACGCTGCACCACGCCAGCCTGCACTGCCAGGGGCTGGCGTCCTTCGGCTTTTCGCAGTCGGGCCAAAGCCCGGATCTCGTCGCACCCACGGCCTACTTCAGCGCGCACGGCGCGCGCACGGTGGCCTTCGTCAATGACGCCGATTCGCCCTTGGCACGCGCGTCACAACACGTGGTGGCGCTGCATGCCGGCGCGGAACTGAGCGTGGCCGCCACCAAAAGCTACATCGCGCAACTGGTGGCCGGTGCCGCGCTGGTCAGCGCCTGGCAGCAGGACTGGACCTTCAGCACGGCGCTGCAGGCGCTGCCCGAGCAGCTTCATCAAGCCACCCGCTGCGACTGGAGCGCCGCGCTGCCGGTGCTGGCCGGTGCGGAGCGCCTCTATGTCATCGCCCGCGGCACGGGCCTGCCGGTGGCGCTGGAAGCGGCGCTCAAGTTCAAGGAAGTCTGCGGCATCCAGGCCGAGGCTTTCTCCGGCGCGGAACTGCGCCACGGCCCCATGGCGCTGGTGGAGCAGGGCTTCCCCATGCTGGTGTTTGCGCCTGCGGGCCCGGCGCAGGCGGGTCTGCTGGGCATGGCCGAAGACATGCGCCAGCGTGGCGCCCATGTGCTGCTGGCCGCGCCGCCGGGCACACCGGGCATGCAGGGTGTGCCGCATTTGCCGCTGGTGAGCAGTGGCCATGTGGACCTGGACCCCATCACGCTGGTGCAGAGCTTCTACCCGCTGGTCGAAGCCCTGGCCCGGGAGCGTGGGCTGGACCCGGACCGGCCGCGCCACTTGAGCAAGGTGACGCGAACGCAATGAACACCGTGCCAACCGTCGCCAACGTGGCCAACGTTGCACCAGGCCGCCTCCTGATGGTGGACATCCCGGGCCACCAGCTGGACGCGCACACGGTGGCCTTCCTGCGCCGGCACCAGATCCGCGCCGTCTGTCTGTTCCGCAAGAACCTGGGCAGTGAAGAAGAGATCCGTCAGCTGACGGCCGACTTGAGGGGCGTCATGGGCCCCGGCGCGTTGATCGCCATGGACCAGGAAGGCGGCTCGGTGGCGCGTGCGCTGTCGCTGCCACAAGCCCCCGGCGCCATGGCGTTGGGCGCGGTGGGCGACGAGGCCCTGGCCGAAGCCACCGGCGCGGCCATCGCGCGTGGTCTGCGCCATCTGGGCCTGAACTGGAATTTCGCGCCGGTGCTGGACGTCAACAACAACCCGGCCAACCCGGTGATCGCCGAACGCAGTTTCGGCGCCGACCCCGACGCCGTGGCCCGTCTGGCCGGCGCCTGGATGCGCGGCAGCCATGGCGAAGGCGTGGCCTGTTGCGTCAAACACTTCCCCGGCCATGGCGACACGCACACCGATTCGCACCACGCGCTGCCCGTGGTGGACAAGTCGCTGGCCGCGCTGCGTGCGCTGGAGCTGCGGCCCTTCGCGGCCTTGGCATCGCAAGCGCCTTCGCTGATGACGGCGCACATCGTCTTCCCGCAGCTGGACCCGGAGCACCCGGCCACGCTGAGCCGGCGCATCCTGACCGGGTTGCTGCGCCAGGAGATGGGCTATGAGGGTGTCGTCATCACCGACGCGCTGATGATGCAGGCCGTGCACCAGCGCTACGGTTCGGCACGCGCCGCCGTGCTGGCGCTGGCCGCCGGTGCGGACATGCCGCTGGCCCAGGGCACACGCGAAGA
>JANOAM010000842.1:0-2781 GCA_031411215.1 Betaproteobacteria bacterium | reverse complement strand
CGAAAGCCATGGAACTCGGCAACTTCTCCGTCAGCCTCACCGTCAAGGACATCAAGGCCTCCAAGGCCTTTTACGAGAAGCTCGACTTCAAGCAGGTCAGCGGCAGGCTGGAACAGAACTGGGTCGTGCTTCAGAACGGGTCAGTGACGATTGGGCTGTTCCAGGGCATGTTCGACAGGAACATGATGACCTTCAATCCCGGCTGGACCAAGGACAAGCAGGCCATGAAGGACTTCCAGGACGTGCGGGACCTGCAGCGCAGCTTGAAGGCACGCGGTCTCACGGTGGCGCCCGAGGCCGATGAAAAGACCGAAGGCCCCGCCTACTTCAAGCTCACCGATCCCGACGGCAACGTGCTGCTGTTCGATCAGCACGTAGCCAGCCCCAAGCGCTAGCCTCAGCGTCGCGGGTTGTCGGGCGCCGGGTCGCGGCGGTTCGGAACGCCGTCACCATCGCGGTCCCGGTCCTGGCGGCCGCGGTACCGGGTCTCCCGCGGGTAGTGGCTGCGCGGCAGTTCCACCCACGGCCCGTTGCGGGAATCGGCGTAGCGCCAGCGGTCGTTGTTGTAGTAGTAGGTGTAGCCGCCGTGGTAGTAGTAGGGGTCGGAGCCCAACTCGACGACCAGCGGCAGCGTCGGCACGCTGACGCCGATGCCTACGCCCGCCCCGTAGCCGCGACCATGGGGCGCGACCACGCAGGCGCTCAGCAACAGCGCGGCCAGGGGTGCGGCGATCAGAGACTTGTTCATGGGGTCCTTCGTTGATGGCGATGCGCCAGCCTGGACGGCATCGGGACCGGTGTCGGTTCGATGGCAAACAAAGGACTCAGGCGTGCAGGGTCTTCAGCACCGCCCTCGCCATGCGCTCGGCCGCACCGCGGTGCTGTGCGGCGAAGGCGCGCCCCCGCGCGCCCATCGCGTCGGCCTGCCCGTCTTGCAGCAGCGCCAGTGCGCGGCGCACACCTGCAAACACATCCGCCACCCGTTCCGCAGCACCTGCTGCCAGCGCGCCTTCGGCAGCCTGCGCAAAGTTGAAGGTGTGCGGCCCCATCACCAGCGCGCAGCCGCAGGCTGCGGCTTCGATCAGGTTCTGCCCACCCAGCGGCGCAAAGCTGCCACCCAACAAAGCCACGTGAGCGGCGGCGTAGTAGGCCGGCATCTCGCCCAGGCTGTCGCCCAGGCAGACGTCGGACCGCAACGCATCAGGCGGTGGTGAGTCGGCCCAGGTGCTGCGCCGGGTGAGGCTCAGGCCGGCCGCCAGCACCAGGGCGGCCACTTCGTCAAAGCGCTGCGGGTGGCGCGGCACCAGCAGCAGCATGGGCCGTGGCGCGGGCAAGGCCTTCCAGGCCGCCAGCAGCGGCGCCTCTTCGCCTTCACGCGTCACGGCGGCAAGGACCACCGGCCGGTTAGACGCGGCGCGCCAAGCCTGGCCGCGGGTCAGCAGTTCTGGGCTGGGTGTCATGTCGAACTTCAGATTGCCCAGCACCTGCACACCGCGTGCACCTGCGTCGCGCAGACGCTGCGCATCGCCTTCGGTCTGCGCCAGCACGGCATCAAAACAGGCCATCGCCGGGTGCAGCAGCGCTGACAGTTGCATGCCTTTGCGCGCACTGCGTTCGGACAGCCTTGCGTTGGCCAGCACCAGGGGCACACCGGCCGCACGTGCGGCCTGCAGCAGGTTGGGCCAGACCTCGGTCTCCATCAGCACACCCACGGCCGGCCGGTGGTGGTGCAGGAAGCGCCGCACGGCACCCGGTGTGTCGTAGGGCAGCCAGGCCTGCACGTCGCCTTCGCGCAGCAGTGCGCGGCCCGCGTCACGGCCGGTGGCCGTGCCATGGGTCAGCAGCAGGCGCAGGCCGGCGTGCTGTGCGCGCAGGGCGTCGATCAGCGGTGCGGCCGCGCGGGTTTCGCCCAGCGACACGGCATGCAGCCACAGGCGCCCGGGCTGGGTCTTGTCGCTGCTGAAACCCAGCCGTTCGTTCCACCAGCGGCCGTAGTCGCTTTCGGCACGTGCGCGCCAGGCCAATCGAGCAAAGTAGGCCGGCGTCGCCAGCCGCAGCAGCAGCGAATAGGCGCCGCGGACCAGCGCGTCGCGCATCAGGTGGGCAACAGTCAGTGCGCCGAGGCGCCCACTTGTGCGTCGGGCTTCACACTGCGCAGCGCGGCCATGAACTGGTCCTGGATGCGGTGCAGCGCTTCGTCCGTGTGGCCTTCAAAACGCAGCACCAGCACCGGTGTGGTGTTGCTGGCGCGGATGAGGCCAAAGCCGTCGGCGAAGTCCACGCGCAGACCGTCGATGGTGCCGACCTCGCCGCCCGGGAAGCTCATGCGGCCATCGGCCACACGTGCCAGCAGTTCGGCCACCACCGCGTGGTGTTCACCTTCGGCGCAGGTCACGTTGAGTTCCGGCGTGCTGAAGCTGGTGGGCAGCGCGTCCAGGAAGGCGCTGGGGTTCTTCTCGCGGCTCAGGATTTCCAGCAGGCGCGCGGCGGTGTACATGGCGTCGTCAAAGCCGTACCAGCGCTCGCCGAAGAACAGGTGGCCGCTCATCTCGCCGGCAAAGGGCGCACCGGTTTCCTTCAGCTGGGCCTTGATCAGCGAATGGCCCGTCTTCCACAGCAGCGGCTTGCCGCCGGCCTTCCTGATGGCCACCGGCAGGCGCTGGCTGCACTTGACGTCAAAGATGATGGTGCCGCCCTTGTTGCGCTTCAGGATGTCGCGCGCAAACAGCATGATCTGGCGGTCCGGATAGATGATGTGGCCTTGTGCGGTGACGACGCCCA
>JANOAM010000841.1:0-6554 GCA_031411215.1 Betaproteobacteria bacterium | reverse complement strand
CGGCCCATGTTGACGTGGTCCACCACCTCGAAGACACGGTCGCGCAGCGCTTCCGCAGGCAGCGTGCTGAGCAGACGGCGGCCTATGGCCAAGTGGATGTCGCGCTGGCTGTCGTCGGCGATCAGCGAATAGGCGGCCTGCTGCACACGGTCGTGCTGGAAGGCGAACTCCTGCACCACCAGCGGCGACAGGACGTCGTTGGTGTCACTGGCTTCCAGGTCTGACAGCGGGCGGATCAGGCCTTCTTCGATGGCCGTGTGCAGTGCCCCGAAAGTGACATCGGGCGTGGCCTTCTGGACCAGTGCCAGCGTGTCCAGGTCAAAGCGGTTGCCTATGCAGGCGGCCAGGCGCAGGGCGTCCTGGGTTTCGGGCGGCAGGCGCTTCAACTTGGCCAGCAGCAGGTCCACCACGTTGTCGGTGATGTCGGCGGCGCGCACGGCACGCAGGTCCCAGGCCCAGCGCGGGCGTTCACCGCGGATGGCGGGTGCCTGCTTGATGAGGCCCTGTTCATGCAGCGCCAGCAGGAACTGGCGCACGAACAGCGGATTGCCCTGCGTCTTCTGCACCACCAGGCGGGCCAGCGCGGTGACCTCGGCGGAATCCGATTGCAGTGCGTCGCCCAGCAGCTTGGCGATGGCCGCCATGCCCAGCGGGGGCAGGCTCAAGGTGTTGACCGTGCCGCCGCCGTCGCGCACGGCGCGCAGGGCCAGCGTCAGCGGATGCATGGCGTCGACTTCGTTGTCGCGGTAGGCACCGATCATGAAGAGTCGCTGGATGCCGTCGTCCGTCAGCACCACACGCAGCAGCGCCAGCGTGGCGGAATCGGCCCACTGCAGGTCGTCCAGGAACAGGACGATGACGTTGTCCTTGGCGCAGAGGGCCCGCAGCAGCCGGCCCATCGTGCGGTTGAAGCGGTTGGCGGCCTCTGCCGGTCCCAGTTCCGGCACCGCGGTCTGCGGGCCAATGACCAGGGCCAGGTCCGGCACCACGTCCAGCAGCACCTGACCGTTGGGCGACACGGCTTCGTTGATGCTGCGTTTCCAGCCGGCCAGGCGCTCCGGGCTTTCGGTCACCAGCTGGCGGACCAGGTCGCGGAAGGCTGCCACCAGGCCGGAATAGGGCACGTTGCGCTGCAGCTGGTCGAACTTGCCGCTGATGAAGTAGCCACGTGCCTTGGTGATGGGCTTGTGCACCTCGTGCACCAGCGCGCTCTTGCCGACGCCGGAATAGCCCGCCACCAGCATCAGTTCGGCCGGGCCGCGGCGTGTGCGTTCGAAGGCTTCCAGCAGGCGGCTGACTTCGTCTTCGCGGCCGTACAGCCGTTCCGGGATCTGGAATTTTTCAGAATGGTCGAAGCGACCGGGCTCGAAACGGTCCAGACTGCCGCGGCCGCGCACGGTTTCCAGGTCGGCCAGGATGCCGGCCGCGCTCTGGTAGCGGTCCTCGGCCTTCTTGGCCATCAGCTTGCTGACGATCTTGGACAGTGCCAGCGGCACGTCCGCATTCACGCGGTGCGGCGGCACCGGCTCGCGTGCGATGTGGCAATGCACCAGCGCGATCATGTCTTCCGCGTCGAAAGGCCGGCGGCCGGTCAGCATTTCGTAGAAGGTGGCGCCCAGGGAATAGAAGTCGGTGCGGTAGTCCAGCGACCGGTTCATGCGACCGGTCTGTTCGGGCGACATGTAGGCCACGGTGCCTTCCAGCACCTCCGCGCTCTTGAGCACCGGGTGCTCGGTGGCGAAGCGCGTGGACAGGCCGAAGTCGATGATCTTGGCCTCACCCGTGCCGGGGTTCAGCACCAGGTTGGCCGGGCTGATGTCCTTGTGAATGATGCGCGCGCGGTGCACATGGCCCAGCGCTTCCGTCACCTGGATGGCGGTGTCCAGGAACTCGTCCAGCGACAGCTTGCGTTCGCGCAGCAGTTCGGCCACCGACATGCCGCCGAAGTCTTCAAAGACGATCAGCAGCGTCTTTTCGTGGCGTTGCAGTTCCAGGCTCTGGATGACACCCGGCAGGTTCAGGCTGTGGGTGGTCTCGAATTCGCGCCGGTAGCGCGCCAGTTCGGTCGCGCTGGGGTAGTCGCTCTTGAGGATCTTGATCGCCACCGGTGCCCCGTCCGATTCGCGCACCGCCTGGAAGACCAGCGACTGGGCACTCTCGTAGATCCGCCTGCGGATCTGGAAACCGGTGATGAAAGACATGTTCTAAGGACCTCGTGCGACCCGCGCTTGCCGGGCACGGCGCGGAAGCGCTGTGCCGGGGCGGGTTCCATAACAGCCGATTCCATGACCGACCTGCGCGAAGTTTAGTTCGGAGAAGTTGCCGAAGGGCCTGAAAAGCTTCAGCAAAGGGAAGATCTGCTGGTCCCATTCGTCCTGGTTGCGACACTGGGCCAGCGCCTGCGGCGGCAGCTTGCGGCCCGCTGCCACAAAGGGCTTCATGGCGTCCAGTTGCGGCGCCGCCCAGGGGCTGGCGCGGGCCCGGTCCAGGCCCTGGCGCGCGTGCTGCCAAAAGGGTGTGTCCCAGCGTGAGCCGCAGGCGTAGTGCCAGGCCAGGAACAGCGAGTCGCGGCAGACGTTGGTCAGCAGCGCTTCGTTGTAGTCGGCGACTTCAGCTTCGGCGCCCACCGGTGTGGCGTGGTCCTTGATCCAGTGCGCGGCAGCGCGGGCGTGCTGGATGGCGCTGCCTATGGCGGTGGCCTCCAGCGGTTCCAGGAAGCAGGCCGCGTTGCCGCCGCGGAAGACGCGGCCGTCAAAGAGTTGGCGGCGCACGAAGTTGGGGAAGGGCAGGGCACCACGCGGCTCCCAGGCGGCCACACCTTCTTCGTGCAGGAAGGCGGTGTAGTCGGCGTCGACTTCGGCGTCGGTACTGAGCGCGGGGTTGAAGATGTAGCCGGTGGACGTCCAGTCGCGCAGCGGGATCTGGAAGATCCAGCCGTGCGGCCTGGCGATGGCACGTGTCACGCCGGTGAACGCGCCCGGCGCCAGCCGGCGCAGCATGGCGCGGCCGGTGGGGATCCAGTCCAGCGGCAGGACCTCGTCCTCATCTCCGTCGCCGGCATTGGTCGTGCGAGGGAAACCACGGCAGTCGAACACGTAGTCGCACAGGATCTCGCGGCTGTCATGCAGTTGCACCACCACGCCGTCACCCTGTCGGCGCAGCGCCACGACGCGGGCGTCCACGCGGCTCGCGCGCACGTGTTCGGCCAGCACCTGCACGACGCTGGCGGCATCAAAGTGGTAGCCCACCAGCCGCAGCGGCTGGAAGCGGTTGAGAAAGGTCTCGCCGCCGGTCCCCCAGCCTTCAAATCGCGTGCCGGTTTTCAGCGTGGCACCGCAGCGTTCGGCCAGGGTGTCGAAGGACAGGCCCGTGACGTCTTCAAACCAGCCCGGGAAACGCGGCGTGGTGCCTTCGCCAACGCCTATGGTGGGGAGTTGGGAGTCGAATACATGCAGCAGCTCTGCGTCCGGCAAGGCCTGGCTGAACTGGGCTGCGGCCACGTAGCCTGCGGTGCCGGCGCCCAGGATCGCGACCTTCATGCGCAGGCCGCCTCCAGAATCTCGTCGTCGCTCTTCATCAGCTGCTGCCAGGCCAGCAGGGCATGCGCGGCGCGCAGGTCGGTAGCCGCCCGCGCCACCAGTTGCTGCAGCGGCCGCAGGCTGCGGCGCAGCGGGCTGCCGTCAGTGTGCAAGCGGGTGGTCTGTTCCCAAGGTCCGCTGTTCTGCAGCGCCAGTGCACGTTGGAAAGCCGCCGTGTTCAGCGAAGTCGTCTGCACATGCTGCCGCAACAGCAGCGCGGCACGCGCGGCCAGGGTCATGCCCAGGCCGTGGTACGGGTCCAGACGGCAGGCCGCGTCGCCCAGCACCACCAGGCCCTGCGGCCAATGCGGGACTTGTTCGTAGTGGCGGATGCGGCTGTCCGTCGTGCCCAGGCGGTGGATGGGCGAAGCCGGCGTGCTGCGCGCCAGCACGGCATGCAGGGCGCCACCGCCCAGGTCTTGCGTGAAGGCCAGGAACTCGGCGTCGGTCTGCGGCAGCGCTGCGCCATCGGGCGTCAGCAGCACCACGCCCCAGTGGCTGTGTTCGGCGCGCAGCAGCATGGCACTGCGTTGGCCGCTGGCCGGCGTGGGCGCGATGGACAGGGCCTGCCAGGTGGGCTCATCGCCCGCCGCCAGACGTATCCAACGAGACAGGTAGTGCAGGCCCAGCCGGTGACTGATCTCGGGCACGTCCTGGCCCAGCCAGGCGGGCAGGGCGGACGCTGCGCCGCTGGCGTCCACCACCAGGTCGGCGCGCAAGGGCTCGGTGTGACCCGCGACCTGGACGCCGCGGGTGGCCCCGTCCAGCCCATCCCGCAGCAGGCCGCAAGCAGCGAGCCCTTGCAGTACCGCTGCACCAGGACGCGCCAAAAGCGCCTCGCGCAGCACGTCTTCCAGCAACTGCCGAGAACACGCCAGCATGGCCAGGCCGCTGGGTGCACGCGGCGCCCAGCCCTGCGGCAGGCACAAGGCCGTGTCGGCTGATGCGTCGAACGGCACGGCACCCAGCGCCTGCGCGCGCGCGCGCCAGCCGGGCACCAACTGATCCACGGCCAGGCCGCCCGCGGCCGTCAACAGGTGCAGGCAGCGGGCCTGCGGCACACCGCGGCGTGCTGCGGGGGGGCCCATGTTGTCGGTTGCCGGGTAGGGGTGGCGCTCCAGCACCGTGACATGCCCGAAGGCAGGTGCCAGCGCGTGCGCGGCCAGCAGCCCCGCCACGCCGCCACCGATGACCAGCGCGTGTGTCATGGGCCGGTCACTTGCGGCGGCGGGTCTTCGCGTCGGCCTCGCGGCTCTTCACGTCGAACTGCGGGTCATAGGAGATGCGCGTGAAGGTCTGGGCCACGACGAAGCTGAAGTCCCGGCCGCCGTCGGCCGCCACGAAGGGGCCGATGATGTGGCGTTCGTTGGGTCCCGTGAAGTACTGGTTGTTGTAGTAGTCGCCCTGGGGAAAATTCAGGTGGAACAGATAGGTGCCGGGCCTGGTTTCCACACCCTTCATCGACATCTTTTCCTTGTGCGTGTTGGTGCTCTGGCAAGCCTTGCCCTTCACGGCCATGTCGAAGTCATGGCTGATGATGCTGGCCAGGATGTCCTTATGGGGGCTGCCCTCCAGCACCTGGTCCAGGTTGGCCAGTTCCTCTTGCTGGTAACGCAGCGTCTTGCCCTTCCTGACCCAACTGACGCGCACCAGGCTGGCCACGGAGTTCTGGTAGTGGCCATGTTCGTCGTAAGTGGTGGTCATGCCGTTCCACAAACCCACCATGATGTCGAAGGGGTCCTGAAAGTCGAAGAAGCCTGCGGTTGCCATCTGTCATCTCCTCTGGTTGAACGTCAGAACTGGACGACGAAGGGGTTGAGTTCCGTCTCATCCAGTGGCCGGGGAATCCATCCTTGCTGCACGGGCACGTCGTACAGACGGCCGGGGCCAAAGCGGGCCCAGAAGTGGCGCAGGCCGGGTGCCACCACACGCACCACGGGCAAGCCCACGTCGGGCCGCGTCTGGTCCAGCACCAGCACTTCGATGTCCTTGGCGGCCAGGCGTTGCACCAGCAGTGCCACATCGCTGTCGATGCGCTCGGTCGACTGGTCGGCAATGTCTGGCAGGTGCACGGCCGCTGCGTCGTCGGAAGGCGTCAGGTAAGGCTGGTTGCGCAGCGTGGCCGTACGCCACCACTGCAGCGCGTCGTGGCTTCCGCGGTAGGTCTGTGCCTCCGGCGGGCCGCTGGCCAAGGGCACGGCGTCCAGCGACTGGTTGACTTCGGTCAACGCGCGCGACAAGGCCACGGCCGGTTCCAGGTGGGCGCCAAAGCCGTAGAGGATGTCCTGCTGCGGCTGGTCCGTGCGGGCTGACAACGCGGCGAAGGTGGGCACGCCCAGGTCGCTGGTGATGTCCAGCACCCAAAGACTGCGCTGCAACGCGCCGTAGTGCGCCAGCAACTCAGGCACATAGGGGTCGCGGCTGCTGGACAGATCCAGGCCGCGGCGGCGCGCACGGCTGTACCACCACAGCGCGACGGCGTCACGCTCGATCAGTTCCAGCAGGCCCTGCAGCAGGGCTTCTTCGGGAACGGCGCCGGCGGCGCAGCCGTTGGAGTCGGCTCGGGCAAAGATCGGGTCCGCGCTGGCATAGCCAAACCAGCACTGCGACGTGGGCAAGTGCCGCGTGCGCTGGTGGGTCAGCGACCACAGCGTCGTCCAGTCGATCACCGCGTCGTCGCGGAAGGGCTCGGGCACCCAGTGGGCTTTGTGGTCCCGCTCGTTGGCCTGTTCGCGCCGGGCGTATTGCCGTGCGCTGTAGCCCAGCACGCTGTTGGGGTGCAGCGCGCTGTCGCCCAGGTCTCGAGCGCTGCTGCGCACACGCGGCTCGGTGCCATCGAAGACACCGCTGTAGCGCTCCAGCGACTCGGCCAGCGCGCTTGTCCGTGCCTGCGCCTCCGTCTGTCCCTTGCCGCCACTGCGGCGGCGCAGGCCTTCGCGCAGGAAGAAGCGGCGGTCGGCCATGTCGGCAAAGTTG
>JANOAM010000840.1:0-5912 GCA_031411215.1 Betaproteobacteria bacterium | reverse complement strand
TTCAGCGTCGGCCTGGGCCAGTTCCGCAACATCCCGAACTCCAGCCTGGTGAACGCCACGCCCACCAACGCACGCCTGGCGCATGCCACCGCGGGCCTGCGCTGGTACCTGGCTGAACGTTTTGTGGTGCGTCTGGACGGGTCGATCTACACCGCTTTCGTGGCTGACACGCGCAGCATCGAGTACCGCGCCTTCACGGCCGGCTTTGCCTTCTTCTTTTGAGCCCTTCTCGTAAGCCCACACTCATGCAGCCTGCCCTGATCCTTTTGTTGATGGCCCTGGCGCTGCTGGGTGCCCATGTTTCCCATGCGCAAACAGCCGCTGCGCCCGCCGCCGCAGCATCGCAGCCCGCGGCCGAGCAGGTCATCGTGCCGCAGGTGACACGCCGGGATGTCAAGCGCCCGCAGTACCCGTCCAAGGACTTCTCGGTGGGCCTGTACGGTGGTGTCTACGCCACCGAAAACTTCGGCTCCAGTGGTGTGGCCGGCCTGCGTGTGGCTTACCACGTCACCGAAGACATCTTCTTCGACGCCACGCTGGGCCAGAGCAAGGTCAGCGACGAAGCCTTCCGCCAGGTGCTGCCCGGCGGCATCTTCGTCAACCGCACGGAACGGCTGCGCTACTACGGCGTGTCGGCGGGCTACAACCTGCTGCCCGGTGAAGTTTTCTTCGGCCGCAACACCGCCAAGGCCACGCAGGGCTACATCGTCGCGGGCATAGGCAGCACGGACTTCGCCGGCCAGAAGCGCCAGACCGTGAACTACGGTTTCGGCATGCGTTTGATCCTGGCCGATTGGTTTGCACTGCAGGCCGATGTGCGTGACCACGTTTTTGCGCTGGACCTGCTGGGCCGGCGCAAGACCACGCACAACCCGGAAATCACCGCTGGCCTGACTTTCTACTTCTGAAGATCCACGCACATGCGCGCCATCGTTTCGAGATTCGCTTTCAGCTTGCTGCTGACCGTCTCTGCCGCCGCCCAGGCGGTCGTCACACTTCAGCTCGCCGCACCTGACTTCACGCTCAAGAGCGCCGAAGGCCGCAACCTGCGGCTGGCCGAGCAGCGCGGTCAGGTCGTGCTGGTGAACTTCTGGGCCAGCTGGTGCGGCCCCTGCAAGGTGGAGATGCCGCACTTGAGCAAGCTCTACGACAAGTACCGCGCGTCCGGCTTCACGCTGCTGGCGGTGAACATCGACGACGACGCACGCACCGGCGCGGCCACCGCCGCACGCTGGGGCCTCAAGTTCCCCGTGCTGCTGGACGCTGACAAGAACGTGTCCCGCCTCTACGACCTGGGCAGCATGCCGGCCACCGTGCTGATCGACCGTGACGGCAAGGTGCGCTACCTGCACCGCGGCTACCGCGACGGTGCGGAAGAGCTGTACGAGCGCCAAGTGCGCGAACTGGTGAAAGAGTGACCACCATGCGCGCTGCCTTCGCCCTCCTGCTCGTCGCCTTGCTTTCCGGCTGTGCCGTGCAACCCTGGGTCAAGCCGTACGAACGCGAGAAGCTGTCGGACCCCATCATGCAATTCGCGCGTGCGCCGCTGGCGGAAAAGCACCGCGAACACGTCCACAACGTGCGCGAAGGTGCACGTGGTGCGACCGGGGTTCAAGGCGGCGGTTGTGGTTGCAATTGAACGCGTCCTGCAGTGGCTGAGCGCGCGTTGGCGCGGCCTCTTGGGCACCGCCATGGCCGGCAGCGCGGCCACGCAGGCCAGCGGCGCGGCCTTGCCCGAAGACAAGGCCGAACTGCTGTACCACGTGTATGACGGCGGTGGCGTCAAGGCCACGGGCCCCGCACTCCTGGTGCGCAAGAGCATCGCCGACCGGGTCAGCCTGTCGGCCCAGTACTACGTGGACGCGGTCAGCAACGCCAGCATCGACGTGGTCACCACGGCCAGCCCCTACAAGGAAACGCGCAAGGCCTGGGATTTCGGCCTGGACGCGGTGGTGCGCGACACCACACTGAGCGTCGGTCTCAACAAGAGCCGCGAGCCCGACTACACGGCCGACAGCTGGAGCGCCGACGCCGCGCACGAGGTGTTTGGTGGCATGACGACCATCAGCCTGGGCTTTTCGCGCGCGCGTGACCAGGTGGGCATGAAAGGTGTGACGGGCTGGATAGACGAAGCTTCGCACTGGCAGTACCGCACGGGCCTGACGCAGATCCTGACGCCCAAGTGGCTGATGAGCGCCAACCTGGAAGTCATCTCCGACGCCGGCTACCTGGGCAGCCCCTACCGCGCCGCGCGTGTCTTTGGCGCTGCGGTGCCGGAACGCAACCCGCGCACGCGCACCAGCCGCGCCGTGAAGCTGCGCAGCATCACCGACACCGCAGGCCTGCTGCCGCGCAGTTCCTTGCGGGTGGAGTACCGCTACTACTGGGACACCTGGGCCATCAAGGCGCACACGTTTGAGCTGGGCGGCAGCCAGTACATCGGCGAAAGTTTCCTGTTGGACGTGGGCCTGCGCAGCTACTCGCAGAGCAAGGCGCTTTTCTACAGCGACAACGCGCAGGCCGAGACCGTCTACCTGTCGCGCAACCGCCAGCTCAGCAGCTTCACCAGCACCAGCTTTTCCGCGCGGCTGGGCTACAGCTGGGCCGGTGCGCCCAAGGGTTGGGACCTGAAGTTCAACGGCGGCTACGAGTTCAAGCAGTTCCGCTTCAAGGACTTCACCGACCTGCGCAGCGGCAACCTCTACCGCCACAACGCCCACGTGCTGCAGCTGTACGTGACCGCCGGCTTCTAGCCTGCTGACGGACCTTTCGACGGACTTGCCTCATGGCCCTACCGCACCGCCTCACCCTGGCCTTCCTGGCGCTTTTGACCTGCGCCTTTGCTGCGCTGGCCCAGTCCACTGCAGCCGCCGCCCCGGCGGCGCCTGCCGAGGCGGCGTCCGCGCCCATGGCTGCCGCATCTGCGCCTGCTGCAGCGGCTTCAGCACCCGCAGCACAAGCCGCGCTGGACACGCGTGTGCAGGACCTCAAGGCCGAGGTCATCCGCCTCAACCGCGACCTGCTGATCCTGGAAGAGGAACTGCTGTACCCCGCTGGCACGCAGGTCGCGGTGTTCGTCAGCATGGACGTGGGCCGGCTGTTTGAACTGGAGTCGGTGCAGATCAAGCTGGACGACAAGGTGATCAGCCAGCACCTGTACACCGCGCAGGAGGTGCAGGCGCTGCACCGCGGCGGCGTGCAGCGGGTGTTCGTCGGCAACCTGAAGACCGGCGCGCACAGCATCGACGCCTTCTTCACAGGCCGCGGCCCGCATGAGCGCGACTACAAGCGCGGCACCACGCTGAAGTTCGACAAGGGCACGGAGCCGCGCTACATCGAACTGCGGGTCAAGGACTCGCTGGGCAAGCTGCAGCCTGAATTCGAAGTCAAGATTTGGCAGTGAAGTCTTTGCGCGTCATCGTTGCAACGGCCTGCGCGGCATGGGCCTTAAGCCCGGCCTGCGCGGCAGACGCGCCACCCGCCGCCAACACGCTGCCCTTCAGCGTGCGCGCGGTGGCCGCGCCGCACTATGGCGACACGCTGTTCCACTTCTACCAGGACCACTTCTTCAACGCCATCACCGGTCTCATGGTGTCGCAGCACTTCCAGCGTGTGGCGCCGCATGACGATGAAGCCGAGGTGCTGCGTGGCGGCATGCTGCTGTCCTACGGCTTGCATGACCAGGCCGCAGAGATCTTCGCCAAGCTGATCGAACGCAATGCACCGCCCGCGGTGCGTGACCGTGCCTGGTTCTTCCTGGCCCGCATGCGTCACCAGCGTGGTGCGGTGCAGACGGCGCAGGAGGCGCTGGACCGCATCAGCGCGCCGCTCGCTGGTGGGATCTCCGGAAACCTGGAAGACGAACGCCAGCTGCTGCAGGCGCAGCTGCACATGGCGCGGCAGGACTACGCCAGCGCGGTGACGGTGCTGCAAGCCATCAAGGGCACGGACACGGCCAACCTCTACGCCCGTTTCAACCTGGGTGTGGCTCTGATCAAGACCGGCGGCGAAGCCGACATCACACGCGGCACCGCGCTGCTGCACGAGGTGGGCCAGACGGGTGCCGCCAACGAAGAACTGCGCAGCCTGCGCGACCGTGCCAACGTGGCCCTGGGCTTCGTCGCGCTGCAGGAAAAGAAGCCACGCGAAGCCCGTCTGGCGCTGCAGCGTGTGCGGCTGGCCGGCCCCTTGGCCAACAAGGCCTTGCTGGGCTACGGATGGGCGGCGTCGGAACTGAACGACCCGCGGCTGGCCCTGGTGCCCTGGACGGAACTGGCCACACGCGACCTCACTGACGCGGCCGTGCTGGAAGCGCAGATCGCTGTGCCGTATGCCATGGCGGAGATCGGCGCCTACCTGCAGGCGCTGGAGCGCTACCGCGGCGCGGCGGCGCTGTTCGGCCGCGAGAAGACCGCACTGGACGAGTCCATCGCCGCCATCCGCAACGGCGCATTCATCCGCGGCCTGCTGCAGCAAAACCCGGTGGGCGACGGTCAGGGCCTGGACGCCTTCGCACGGCTGGACCAATTGCCCGAGATGCCGCACACGTCTCATCTGGTGCCCCTGCTGGCCGACCACCCTTTCCAGGAAAACTTCAAGCACCTGCGTGACCTGCGCTTCCTGCAGCGCAACCTGGCGCAGTGGCAGGACAACTTGTCCAGCTTCACCAACATGCTGGACACCCGCCGCGAAGCCTTTGCCCAGCGCCTGCCGGTGGTGCGTGAGCGGGCCGGCATCGTCAACCTGCCGCAGCTGCAGCAGCGCCGTGATGCACTGGCGGCCGAGCTGACGCGCGTGGACAGCGCGCAGGACGCCGCGGCCTTCGCCAACCGGCGTGAACGCGAGCTGCTGGACCGCATCAAGCGCGGCCGCGCCACGCTCGCACAGGTGCAAGAACAGGCCGGTGAACTGATGAGCGTCGAAGACCGCGCCAGCGCCCAAGAGCGCCTGCGCCGCGCGGCAGGCGCGCTGGACTGGCAGTTGACGCAGCAGTGGAGCGAACGCGCCTGGGTCGCACGCAAGGGCTTGCGCGACACCGAACGTGCCATCGTCGACGCCCAGGCCCGCGACGCCGCGCTCCTGCAGGCCCAGAAGGACGAGCCCGAGCGCCATGCCCGCTTTGCGGCGCGCATTGCGGAGCTGGCTGCCCGCACCCAGACGCTGCAGCCGAAGGTGGCGCAGCTGGACGGCGAAGTGCAGGCGCAGCTGCAGGACATCGCGGTGGCCGAGCTGCAGAGACAGCAGGAACGCCTGGGGGCCTACGCGGCGCAAGCGACTCTCGCCATCGCGCAGATCATGGACCGCGCGCAACTGGCGCAGAAGGGCGACGCGCCCGCTGCGCCTGGGGTGGTGGCCAAACCATGAAGCCGCAACGCCTGTCCTGGCTGGCGGTGGCCTCGCTGACGGCGCTGCTGGCCGCCTGCTCGTCCGGCCCCAAGCGCCCGCCCGGCGACAACGAGCCCACGCTGGCCTCGCTGCGCGACCGCACGGTCAGCGTCGTGCCCGACCCGTCCGACACCCCGCGGGTGGTGGCCGAAGACCAGACCATCACCGCCTACCGCCAGTTCCTGGCCGCCGCGCCCAAGGCACCGCAGCGCCCAGAAGCCATGCGCCGCCTGGGTGACCTGGAAATGGACAGCGCGGACCGCAAGAGCGCCGACAGCCCCAGCAGCGACGTGCCCGACTACAAGGCGGCCATCGCCCGCTACGAAGAAGCGCTGGCCGCCTACCCGGACGACCCGCGCAACGACCGTGTGCTGTACCAGCTGGCACGTGCACAGGAAAGCAGCGGCCAGCTGGAAGCGTCGCTGAAGACCTTGTCCACGCTGGTCAGCAAGTACCCCGGCACCCTGCACGCCGACGAGGCGCACTTCCGCCGCGGCGAGATGCTCTTTGCCATGCGTGCCTACAAG
>JANOAM010000839.1:0-3461 GCA_031411215.1 Betaproteobacteria bacterium | reverse complement strand
CCGCGTCAAAGGGTGGAGTTGGACGTTTGGCGCCCTGGCCGTTGTCGGCCTGTGGCTGCTTGCCCGCCCTTACATCGGGGTGCGCCATGACGGCATCCTGTATCTGGGGCAGATTTACTTTCAGCTGTGGCCGGAGGTCTTTCGCAACGACATCTTCTTTGCCTACGGGTCCCAGGACCAGTTCTCCGCCTTTTCCAAAGCAGCCGCCGCCCTCATGCCGCTGCTCGGCTTGGCACGCGCGCAACTGCTGATCCTGGCGCTGTGCCACCTGTCTCTGCTGCTGGCAGCCAGCGCGATCCTGCGACCTATTCGGTCCGTGGAAGTGCGGGTTGCTGCACTGGCTTGCCTCGCCGTCATGCCGCACTTCTATGGCGGCATGGGCATCTTCGCCTTCGCAGAAACCTTTGTCACGGCGCGCACGCTCGCGGAACCTCTCGCACTCGCGGGTTTGGCCGCCCTGGCAATTGACCGGCGAGCGATCGCAGCGGTCTTGCTCCTGTGCGCTGTAGTCACCCACCCCCTCGTGGCGCTGCCTGCCCTGTTGGTGGCCTGGCTGGTCCTTTGCCAGCAGAACGCCAAGTGGTATTGGGTGGCCCTGCCTGCGCTCGCTGCAGTCCTTGGGGGCGCACTGGCTGGCGTGGAACCTCTCAATCGGCTGACGCAGTCCTACGATGCCGCGTGGTTTGCCATTGTCGAGACTTCCAACCTCTTCGTCTTCCCGCAACTTTGGCGCCCGAACGATTGGCTGTCTGCCGCGACGATGGTGGGCATCCTGTGTGTCGGCGGGCGAGTTCTGCCAGTTCCCTTGGCACGTCTAGCCACCGCCACAGCGGCGGCGGGTACCTTGCTGACCTGGATGGCCGTGCTGGGCGCGGGATGGCTCCAGAACATCCTGGTGACCCAGTTACAACTGTGGCGCGCGCTGTGGCTCTGTCAGATTCTGGGCCTGCTCTTCATGCCGGCTGTCGCCATGCATCTGTGGCGGCTGGGCGTCGCTTGGCGCGCCGCATCGCTATCAATGCTCATGCTGGCAGTGGCCACCACCGGCGGCTGGCCGAGCAGTTGGGCGTTTGCCATCTGGCTTGCAGTCACCTTAGGCGTAGCACGAAGCCAGCGACCCGAAGTGACGGCGCGTTTGCGGCGCGCCATCTGGTGGACGTCGGCGGCGGTGCTGGCGGCCCTGAGCTTGGCGATGCTCGCCAGCAATCTGCAGTTCCTGCAAGCCAAGGGCGTCGTGATCGGACCCTCCATCCTTTTCGCTGTGCTGGCGGCCACGCCCGCTTTGTCTTTAACCTTCGTGGCATTGGCACTCAAGCAGCTGCCCAACTGGCCCCGGCCCCGCCTATGGGGAGCGGCCCTTGCCGTGCTGCTGCTCGGCTTGGGCATTCACGAGTGGGACAGGCGCACGGACCATCAACGTGTATTTGAAGCAATGCCCGCCCAACCGCACCCCTTCTCATTGAAGACTAGGCCGGATTCCCAGGTCTATTGGCGCGAGTCCCTGCTGACATCCTGGGCGATGCTTGGCCGACCCAGCTTCTTCACAGACCAACAGGGATCAGGCGTGCTTTTCAACCGGGCCACCGCGATGGAGTTTTCCCGTCGACAGAAACTGCTGGCACCTCTGAGCTTCCAGCGGGAGATCTGCACGATGCTGGCAGGACTGGAGGGCAACGGGCAGTGGGAGGCCGGCTGTGTGCCCGACGAAGAGTTGATCACCAAGTTGTGTGCCGCGCCGCGCGGCCCCGATTTTTTGGTGTTCCCATTTGCCCTGAACCGTGGGGCCGTCGCCCAATGGGCTTTCACACCGCGTGACGCGGCACCCACAACCTACTACTTGCATGACTGCACCCTTCTTCGCTGAAACACAAACCGCTGGCGATACCCCAGCGGCGCTGCACCTAGCGGCGCCTCTGCGCCCGACCTATGCCGAGTTTCTCCGCTACCTGGCCTGCAGCGCACTGGCGTTGGGGGTGGACTTTGCGGTTTACAGCCTTGCCCTCTCGCTTGGCCTCCCTTACCCAGTTGCTGCGGCACTTGGCTTCTCCCTGGGCCTCTGGGTCGCCTATACCACCAGCGTGCGGTTTGCCTTCACTGAGCACTCGCTCGTTGATCGACGAATGGAATTCCTCTTGTTCGCGTTCATCGGCCTGATTGGACTGTTACTCACCGAGGTCCTTCTCTGGCTGTTGGTCGACAAGTTTGGCGCAGGGGCCCGTTCTGCAAAGTTGGTGGCGGCGGGCTTCGTCTTTCTCTCTAACTTCACATTTCGCAAGCTGCTGCTGTTCCGGCGGCACCCAGCGCCACGGCTAGAAATTCAATGAATAACAACGTCGTCATCATTGGTGCGGGTCCCGCTGGTTTGACCGCAGGCCTGGAACTCGTTCGTGCCGGCCTTAAAGACGTGACCGTGCTCGAAGCGAGCCAAGACATTGGCGGGCTGTCCAAGACCGTCAACTACAAGGGCAACCGAATCGACATCGGCGGCCATCGCTTCTTCAGCAAGAGCGACTGGGTCATGGATTGGTGGCGTCAAATGTTGCCAGTGGCGTTGCCACAGCAAGATGGCTCGGTCAGCCGGGAGCTTCAACTGGCCTACCAGGGAGCCACACGCTTGATCGGACGCGAGCAATTGACTGCGCGCGAATCAGACGATTCGGTGATGCTGGTGCGCAACCGCCTTTCACGCATCTACTGGGGCGGCAAGTTCTTTGACTACCCACTGAAGCCTGGCCTGGACATGGCCGCCAAGTTGGGGCCGCTCAAGTGCCTCAAGTTGGGCGCCAGCTATGCCAAGTCATCCCTGGCGCCCATACGGCCCGAGCGATCGCTGGAGGACTTCTT
The DNA here is from genome assembly GCA_031411215.1 of Betaproteobacteria bacterium. Lineage (GTDB taxonomy): Bacteria > Pseudomonadota > Gammaproteobacteria > Burkholderiales > Burkholderiaceae_C > Rubrivivax. The sequence goes on along the minus strand of JANOAM010000839.1, from coordinate 617 downwards.
CATCAACCGCTTCGGGCGTGCGCTGTACTTGCAGTTCTTCAAGGAGTACACGGAGAAGGTCTGGGGCGTACCGTGCCATGAAATCAGTGCGGAGTGGGGCGCGCAGCGGGTGAAGAGTCTTTCCGTCGGCAAGATGCTGCTGCACGCCGCGCGGAAGGCCTTGCTTGGCGGTGGTGCCGCTGAGCAGACATCGCTGATCGAGCACTTTCTGTATCCGAAGTACGGGCCCGGACAAATGTGGGAGGCCGCAGCGCGGCAGTTCGAATCGCTTGGTGGGCGCATCGTGCGCGGCGCCCAGGTGCATCAATTGCTGCGTGACGGCAATCGCATGTCTGCGGTACGCGCCAGGCGCGACGACGGGTCGGAGTTGGCGCTTGACGCGGGCCACGTGATTTCCACAATGCCTGTGCGCGAGTTGGTCCACGCTTTGAGCCCCGCACCCGCACCGGAAGTGACCGCCGTTGGCGGTGCGCTGCAGTACCGCGACTTCATCACGGTGGGGCTGCTGTACCGGAAACTCCGGCGCACTGCGGCATCCATCAATCCGGTGACGCAACTGGTCCCGGACAATTGGATTTATATCCAGGAGCCCGGCGTCAAAGTGGGGCGGCTGCAAG
>JANOAM010000838.1:0-14624 GCA_031411215.1 Betaproteobacteria bacterium | reverse complement strand
TCCGTGCGCGACTGCGCAGAACGCCATGGTGTGAGCCCCAGCACCGTGGTCGGCGCCTACGACCTGTTGCAGGCGCGGGGCCTGGTGCAAGCGCGGCCCCAGCGCGGCTTTTTCGTGCGCGACCTGCATACCAGCCGCGGCACGGCAAACCCCGCAAACCCCACCCGCCGAGACGCCGCACCGGCCCCGCGCCTGGCCCTGCCCGCACCGGTGGATGCCACGGCCTTGATCCGCAGCATGTTCCAGGCCCAAGGCGGCCTGCCTGCGCCGGGCATGGGCACGCTGCCCGAAGCCTGGCTGGACGCGCCACTGCTGCAGCGTGCACTGCGCCGCGTCTGCCAGCAGCCTGAATCCTGGCTGCGTTATGGCGACCCGGCCGGCCACATGCAACTGCGCCGCGCGCTGGTGCAGCGCCTGGCCGACCTGGGCATCCCGGCGCGCGTGGAGCAGATCGTCACCACCACCGGCGCCACGCATGCGCTGGACCTGGTCAGCCGCACCCTGCTGCAGCCCGGTGACGCGGTGCTGGTGGACGAGCCTGGCTGGGCCGTCGAGTACGCGCGCCTGACGCGCATGGGCATGCGCCTGCTGCCCGTGCCGCGCACGGCCGACGGGCCGGACCTGGCTGTCATGGAAGCGCTGCTGCGTGAACACCGGCCGCGCCTGTACGTCACCGTGTCCGTGCTGCACAACCCGACGGGCCACAGCCTGACACCCGCGCAGGCCCACCACGTGCTGCGCCTGTGTGAAGCGCACGACGTGGTCATCGTGGAAGACGACACCTATGCCTGGCTGGCACCCAACCACGCCACACGGCTGTCGCAGCTGGACGGCCTGAAGCGCACGGTGTGCATCAGCGGCTTTTCCAAGATCCTGACGCCGCAGTGGCGCGTGGGTTTTGCCGCCGCGCCGCCCGAACTGGCCGAACGGCTCATCGACACCAAGCTGCTGGGCAGCCTGACCACGCCCGGCCCGCTGGAGCAGGCCGTGGCGCTGTGCCTGGAACAGGGCCAGCTGCGCCGCCATGCAGAGCGGGTCGTGAGCCAACTGGACGCCGCCCGTTCACGCAGCGTGCGCCTGGCCCATGCCGCGGGTTGCCAGTTCGTCACGCCACCGCAAGGCCTCTTCGGCTGGGTGGACGTGGGCACCGACACCGAAGCCTTGGCCCTGACACTGGCCGACGAAGGTTGGCTCATCGCGCCCGGCACGCTGTTCCACGCCACACCGCGGCCGGGCACCTTGATGCGCGTGAACTTCGCCACCACGCAGGACGCGCGCTTCTGGCAGCGCTTGAAGGCGCTGCGCTAGCGTCGCGGTTCCCTCGCGGGCACGGGGTCAGCGGGAAGTCACCGGGACATCACCAAGACGTCACCGAGTCAAAGGCAAGCGCACCTGAACCTGGTGCCCTGCGGCCGGGCTGTGGTGGAAGGCCAAGCGTCCTTCCAGCCGGGTGACGATCTGGTGAACGATGGCCAGGCCCAGGCCGAATCCAGGCACGCCGCGGCTGGTGTCGCCGCGCGCAAAGGCCTCCAGCAGGCGCTCGGCGCCACCTGCCGGCAGGCCGGGGCCGGCGTCGGCCACGTTCAGCTGCAGGTGCTCGCCATCGCCAAACAGTTCGACGAAGACGGGCGTGCCCCCGTGCTTCAGGGCGTTGTCCACCAGGTTCACCACCAGCCGGTCCAGCAGCAGGGTATTGGCACGCTGCAGCACCAGCACGTCGGGCGCGCGCACGCACAGTTCGGCAGCGGGCCGGTTGAAGCCGGCTACAGCCTGCCGCACCACGGCGCTGGCCTCCACGGCTTCTTCCATGGGCTGCGTGCCGGCGCGCACAAACTCCAGGAAGCTGGCGATCAGGCGGTCGGCCTGGTCGACGTTGCGGGTGACGGCGGCCACGCCGCCGGCGTTGTCTGCCGTCTCGGGCAACATTTCGGCCGCCAGACGGATGCGCGCCAATGGGCTGCGCAGGTCGTGCGAGACACCCGCCAACAGCAGCGCGCGTTCGCGTTCGTTGCGCGCCAGGCGTTCGGCCAGCTGGGTGTAGGCCTGGTCCATGGCACGCAATTCGGGCGGTAGCTTGGCCGCGCGCACGACCGTGGGCGGTGAGGCCACGCCGGTGCGTGCATGGCCCTGCATGCGCTGGTGCAGTTGCGCCAGGGGCTGCGTCACGCGGCGCACGAAATAGCGGCTGATGGCGGCAATCAACAGCAACAGCAGGGCGGTGCCCAAGCTCAAGCGAAAGCTCCAGCTGGGCAGCGCGGACAGGCCGCTGGCGGAGACCCACGCCAGCTCACCGCCTGCGGGCCGCACCCCCATCCAGAGGGTGACGCCCTCCCAGTGCGGGGTGAGCCAGACCGCTTCCAATTGAAGGCCGTGCAGCGCCAGCTCGGTCCGCGCAGCCCGCGCGGCTGGCGCCCGCGTGATGAGGAAGCCGCCCCCCTCCGGCGGGCCACTCTCACGGCGCAGGCCCAGCGGCAGGTCAAAGACCGGGACCGGCGGCGCGCCGACAGGCATGCGCACCAGCCGGCCCATCGGCTCGGCCCAGAGTGCGATGTACGGGCGGGCCAACAGGGTGTTGCGCTCCATCGTCAGCATCAGGCCAAAGATGAGCACGGCGCTGGCCACCACCAGGCCCTGCACCAGCAGCAGCCGGGTGAAGAGCGAATCAGGCCAGCGCAGGCGGCGGTGCATTGGGGCCCGGGCCTTGCGGCGCGACACCGCGTGGCACGAAGGCATAACCTTCACCGCGCACGGTCTCGATCCAGTCGCCGCCACCGCTGACCCCGGCCAGCCGGCGCCGCAACCGGCCCACTTGCACGTCCACCGTGCGGTCCAGCGGGCGGTAGCCGCCGGCCTGCACCGCGTCGCTCAGCGCTTCGCGCGACACCGCCTGCCCTGGCACGCGGCACAGCTCCACGAGCAGCTTGAATTCAATGCTGGTCAGGGGCACCGCCTGGCCACCCACGCTGACTTCGCGGCGCAGCAAGTCGATGCACAGCGCGCCGAAAGTCCACTGCGGGGCCTGTGGCACGACCACCGGCATCCGGCGGCGCAGCAGGGCGCGCAGCCGGGCCACGAGTTCACGCTTTTCGAAGGGCTTGGACAGGTAGTCGTCGGCACCCAGCTCCAGCCCCAGGATGCGGTCGATCGGGTCGCCGCGCGCGGTCAGCATCAGGATGCCTAAAGCGGGCTGCGCCGCGTGCCAGCGGCGGCACAGGTCCACGCCGTTGGCGTCGGGCAGCAGCACGTCCAGCAGCACCACGTCGGGCTTGTCCGTGGCCAGTGCCCGTTCGCCCGCGGCACCGCTGGCGGCGGTGGTGACCACCCAGCCTTCGCCCTGCAACAGCCGCACCAGCAAGGCCGAGAGTTCGGTGTCGTCGTCAACGATGAGGACGGCTGGAGCTGCAGGAGTGCTGACCATGGTGCGGCGGAATGCTACGGCAGCGTCCAACCCGGCGGCGGTATTGCGACAAGCGTGTCGCAAAACGTCCTTCAACGTCGCACACGCCGGGCCTCGCACCGATGAAGATTTGCCCGGTCGGTGCTGCTGCAGTGCCGCTCGGTTCCTTCCAACCCCTGTCGATGCCGCTGTGCACGGAGTACCCCACATGAAGACCCGCAACACCACCCTGAGCCACTTGTTGGCCGCCACCGCGCTGACCCTGGCCGGCGCGCATGCACAAGCCAGCATGCTGGTGCAGCAGTATCAGTTTGGCGGCGCCCTGGGCGACGGCAGCGTGGCCAAGGTGAACGCGGCCATCGCCGCGAACACCGCACCCAGCTTCAGCGCCATCACCAACACCATCAACTACACCGACCGCGACGACGGCTCGGCCGGCTTCACCGGCGACCACTACACCGGCGACGTGGCCTGGCCGATGTCGGGCGTCTTCGGCAGCAGCGCGGCCGGCAACGACGATTTCGGCGCCCGCATCCTGGCGCAAGTGTTCATCGCCACGGCGGGCGCGTACACCTTCGGCACCTTCGCCGACGACGGCATTTCTCTGATGATCGACGGCGTGTCGCTCTTCTACCGCGACACCATCGGGCAGCGGACGGACCTGGGCACGGTGACCCTGACGGCGGGCTACCACGCCGTCGACTTGCGCTACTCCGAACACCAAGGCGCGGCCGACCTGGAATTCTTTGCCGCTGCCGGCCGCCACAGCAGCTTCAACAGCAACTTCCGTCTGGTGGGCGACACCGCCAACGGCGGCCTGGCCACGGCCGCGATCCCCGAGCCCAGCGCCCTGGCCCTGAGCGCCCTGGCCCTGGCCGGCCTGGGCTGGACGCGGCGCAGCGCGCGCAAGCCGCGCCAGCTGTGAATCAACCAGGCCTGACGCGGCCGGCGGCCGGGTGCCCACGCAGCGCCATCACGAAGCGCGGGGCCCGCACCAGGCCTTCGCGCCGTGCCAGGCCCAGGCCCACGAGGACGGGCTCATCGCGCCCCGCCACACAAGCCGACACAGCTGAAACAGCCCCGGGCGCAGACGCGGGCCCGGCGCGCGGTCCAATCCGGGCCGGCATGCATGCCACCAGCACCCAACCCACCTTCGACACCCCGCTGCCCCGTGTCAGCGACTTCCAGCGTCGCCTGCGCGAAACGGGCGACGCGGGTCACTCCATGGCCGGGCACACGCGGCTGTCGGCGCTGCACCCTTCGCTGCTGCAGGACCTGCAGCGCTTTGGCGCCGAAGCGCGTGCACACGGCGGCCTGGAAGTGCTGGAGGTGGTGGCCGCTGCGCTGCGCCATGGCCGCACGCTGAAACTGATGCTGCAGCACGACGACCGTGTGCTGCCGCTCAGCGTGATGCCCATAGAACGACTGGTGCACGCACCGCTGCCGCTGGCGCAATGGGACCGCCTGCGCTGGTCCGCACTGAAGGTGCTGCAGGTGGAACCGGCGCCGCCGCAAGAGGCCGACCCGGCCCAGCTGGCGCCCCTGGGCACCGTGCTGTGGGCGCTGGCGCTGCACGGCTCACGTGCGGACCTGCTGCCGGAAATTGCCGGGCACGCGGCCTACCGCATCGTGCCCGGTGTGGACCTCGCGGCGCTGGACCTGGGCGGTGCGGTGGGCGCGGCGGTGCGCCGGCTGCGCAAGACGACGACGCCACTGCGCGAGATCGAATCCTGGCCCGGCTTCAACCATGAACGGGCGACCCGGCTGCTCAACGGCCTGTACCTGCAGGCCGGTCTGCTGGTGACACGCGCCCACCCGGCAGCAACCGGGTGAGGCGTTCACACTGTCAGTCGCGGTCGTCGTCGTGATGGCGCTCGCTCAGGAACTCCAGCGTCGCCTGGCGTGTCTGCGGTGAATTCAGGATGCCCAGGTGCGTGGTGCCCAGCACCGGGTCATACGCACCCTGGCCGGTCAGGTTGATCTGCCTGGCACCCTTGAGCGCCGCGCTCTTGCTGAAATCCATGGCCTTGCCGTAGGAATCCATGGCAGGGACCGGTGCGATGTAGCCGTCCTGCAGCGGGAAGTAGACAAAGCTGGTGTCGGCATTGCGGATCACCAGCACCTTGGTGCGACCCGGCGTTTCGTCATGGCCATGCGGGCCGTTCAGCAGCTTGAGAAAGGGCGTGTTGGGCGAGCCCAGTTCCGCGCAGACCTCGCTGCTGGGCGTGAAGCCGCCCAGCGCAGGCAACTGGAAGTAGTTGGCCGGGCTGGGGCTGCAGTTGATGATGCCGTGGTTGGGTCCGTCAATGGCCACCAGGCGGCGCACGGTCTTGCTGGCGTCGTCCTGGCGGATCCATTCACGCGCCAGCGTCACACCCAGGCTGTGGCCCACGATGTCCACCTGCTTCGCACCCGTATAGGCCAGCACCGCGCGCACAAAGCGTCGCAGGTCCGGCACGTTGGCCTGGTTGGTGTGCGCGATGCTGCTGCGGCGCGGCTGGTCGCTGGCCAGGTCACACTGGTCGCCCTGGTAGCCCAGGCCCCACAGCTCACTGGGGCTGTAGCCGTTGTCGGCCAGGTACTGCGCCAGGCCCTGGATCTTGCCGTTGGTGGCGCTGCAGGGTGTGGCGTAGGGCACGTCGTTGTTGCCGTGCAGGAAGATGACCGGCGTGCGAGTCACCGCGCCGGCAGCGCCAAAGCCGATCACCGGCTTCTTCAGCGACGCGTCCTCGATGACCGGGAAATCGGCGGGGAAGGTGTTGCCGACCGTGCCTGCGGCCTGGGCTGTGCCCAAGGCCAGCAGGGCAGCCGAGGCAGCAGCAGCGAGGGCTTTCAATGCGTTCTTCATCTCAAGGTCTCCTTCTGTGGGTCTTTTCGCGAGGCGGAGCTTGAGCGCACTCAAGATCCGAGGAATCGTTCGACCAGCGCGTACTGCTCGGGTGTGTTGAGCGCCGGCGCATGGCCGCAACCGGGCATGGTCACCACCACCGCACGCGGCCCGCGTTCGCGCATGGCGTCGGCCACGTCGGGCAGCAGCAGGTCGCTGGTCTCGCCGCGCAGGCACAGCACGGGCAGCGTCAGCGAATCCCAGGCCGCCCATTGCGTGTTGTCGTCCGGGTGGTGGACGAACTGCTGCACCATGGCCGGGTCGTAGTGCGGCGTGACACGGCCATCCGGCAGACGGCGCAGGCTGGTTTCGGTGAGCAGGCGCCAGTGCTCGTCACTGAGCCAGCCATAGGGCTTGTAGATTGTGCGGAAGTAACTTTCCAGTTCCTGCACCGTGGCAAAGGCCGGCGGGTTGCCGGCGTAGCTGCGGATGCGTTGCACGGCTGCGGTGGCAATCTCCGGGCCCATGTCGTTGAGCACCAGCTTCACAATGCGGCCGCGCAGCGCACCGGCCGCCGCATGCAGGCCAATGGCGCCGCCCATGCTGGTGCCCAGCCAGTGCACGGTCCGCAAGCCCAACTGGTCCAGCAGCGACACCGCGATGCGCGCGTAAAAGGCGTTGCAGTACTCGCGTGCCGGGTCCGGGCTCCACTGGCTCAAGCCACGGCCGATGGTGTCCGGGCAGATCACGCGCCAGCGCGGTGCCAGGTGCGCGGCGATGTGGTCCATGTCGCGGCCCGTGCGCGCCAGGCCGTGCCAGGCGATCAGCGGCGGGGCCGCTGGGTCGCCCCATTCGGTGACATGGATCTCACGCCCTTCGCAGACGCGGTAGTACGAGCTCGGTGACATGGCACAGGCGCTGGAGAGCGGCCCGCTCAGTTGGGCACGGTGACCGACGTGCCGGCAAAGCCGATCTGGTCGGCCGCTGCGGGCGCCGCGCTGATCGCCGGCACAGCGGCACCGGTGACCGCTGGCGCCTGGCCCGGGTTGCCGCCGCGCGGCGTCGTGCGCACGACCTGGCTCGGCGGCAGCGCCGTGCCATTTTTCAGGTGCGCGTACATCGCGTCCATCGCGCGCACGAAGTACACGTGCAGAGACACGAAGCGGTTGTCGAAGCCGCTGAATGAGTTGAAGGTGTCGAAGTGCTGGGCATTGGTGACTTCGATGTAGCCGAGCTTGCTGGCACTGCCCTCGACGACCTTGTTGAAGGCCACGTAGGCCCGTGAGTTGTTGTTGACCGGCACCAGCGCGTCGCTGCGCCCGGCAACGATCAGCGTCGGCTTGCCTTGCAGGTTGCCGTTCACGACCACCTGGGCCATGCCCGCCCGCACAGCCGTCGACTGCGCGGCGGTGGGCCGGGTCGACGTGGCCACGCTGGTCAGCGCAGCACCGGTCTCGTCCACACCGGTCACCAGCGCACGCTGGCACAGCGCGGTGTCCAGACCGAAGTCCTGCACCCCTGTCGATGGCGAGGTGGCCAACGCCCAGGAGCGTGCGCCGCCCACCGAGTTGTCGTACACCACGCCGACCGGCGCACCGTTGGCCGTGCCATTGGCACTGGCAAAACTCTGCGCCTTGCTCGCCGCACTGACCGCCACCGGCGAGCCCGTGCCATCGACTTGTGCGTAGCTGGTGTTGCAGATGCTCTCGTTGAGCGCGAAACGGCCGTACATGGTCGGGTACATCGCCGACAGGATGGGCCCGTTGCCCAGCGCGTAGTGGGCGTTGTGCATCTGGTCGTTGGCGCTTGTCCAGCCGAAGTTGCGCAGTTTGGTCAGCGCGTCCAGCGACTGCGCAGCCACGTCGGCACCACTTACCAGACCCTTGGCCGCCAGACCGGCGCAGCGCGCGGCGGCCTTGCCGGTCTGGGCCGTGATGACCAGGTAGTTGAAGACCGAGAGCTCGGTCATCGCCGCGCCGGCCGCCAGCGCCGCACAGGGCTGGTAGAGGTTGCCGTAGGTCACGAAGTCGGCCAGCTGCTTGCCGTAGCCGGTGACCGCCGCTCCGCCAAACTGAATGCCGTAGCTGGTGGCTGTGGGCATCTCGGTCACCGGTTCGGCAGCCACGACGCCGTCGATCAGGCCCGTCGTGTCCAATTCGGCCGCGCGCAGCACCGCCGCACCGCCGTTGGACGCCGAGCCGCCCATGACCAGCGTGTTGTCGGCGCTGAAGGGCGTCGGCCGGCCCGGGGTGGCGTAGCGGTCGTTGAGGACGAAGATCGCATAGCGGGCCGCAGCCAGGGTGTCGTTGCCCCAGTCCTTTTCCGGATTGAGCTGCGAATGAACCTGCTTGAGGGCCAGCCGGTTCGGGAAGGCCGTATTGAACGCCGTGCGGGCGGCATCGGTGATGGTCGCGGCAAAGGTGGCCATGGCACCGGCGGCGCTGCGCGTGGCACGCGTGCCGTCGATGCGGTTGACCGTGTCGTCTGCCGGGTCGTACAGACCGACACCCTTGCCGGCATCGGTCAGCGCTACCGCACAGCCATGCTTCAGACCCCAGTCACCGGCGCTGGCAATGGCGCCATAGACGCCCCGCGAACCCGAAGAAGGCCCCAGCACGATGCAGGGCGCGTTGGTGTTGAAGCTGTCCGGCACTTGCACGATGATCGTCACCTGCTTGCGGCCACTGCCGTCGTCCAGCACGGCGACGTACTCACGGCCCGGGATCAGGCCTTCGCTGGTGGTGGCGGTGCCGTTGATGTCGACGTTGGGGCCATACAGCACGCCATAACCGCCCCCCAGCGACGCGTCGATCAGCGCGCGGTAGTTGGCATACAGCGCGTTGCGGCGCAGTTCCGCCGCGGTCGGGTTCAGCGGGTCGGCATAGACCGGTGCCGCTGCGGCCCCGATGCCGGTGCGGCCCAGGCCGCCGGTCAGCAGGTCCTGCGTGGCCGCGGTGCTGCCGCTGCCGGCGGTCGTGGCCGCGTAGGCGGTGACGCCCACCTGCGTGACGCCCGTGGGCAAGTCGTTGGTGTCGAGATCGTCGTTGAAGCAGCCTGCCAGCAAAGTGCCAGAAAGGCCCAGCACGGCCGTCATGCGGCCAGCGCGGGCGATGGAGCGGTATCTGTGGTTCATTTCTGGTCTCCTGTCTTCTTCAACACAAGGTTCAACACAAGGGACGGCAACTTCAGCGGCCCGGGCGCATGGCCCTGAGCCGACCAACGACGCCACTGGGAAAGTGATAGACCGACAGCACGAAGAGAACGCCCAGCCAGAGCAGCCAGCGGTCCGGTGTCAGCAAGGCGCCGAGCACCGGCACGCCTTCGGTCACGCCGGCAGCGAACTTCAGCAGGTCCTGCAGGTAGTTCTGCGCCAGCACGAACAAGGCCGAGCCCACGACCGCACCGTAGATGGTGCCCATGCCGCCAATGACGACGATGAGCAGGATGTCCAGCATGATCTCGAAGGACAGCGTGGTGTCCGGCCCGACGTAGCGCAGCCACAGCGCCAGCAGCGCACCGGCCAGCGTCGCGAACAACGCCGACAGCACGTTGCTCCAGGTGCGGTAGACCACGGTGCGGAAGCCGATGGCATCGGCGCGGAAGTCGTTTTCACGTATGGCCTGCAGCACCCGGCCGAAAGGCGAATTGACGATGCGCAGCAAGGCCAGCACCAGCAGCGCCACGGTCACGAACAGCAGGTAGTAGGTGATCAGCTTGCCGTCCACGTTGACGCCGAACAGCGGCTCTTCCAGCAACTGGAAGCTGGGGCTCAGGACTTCCGGCAGCTTGAAGCTGAGGCCGTCTTCACCGCCTGTGAAGTCACTCAGCTTGGACGCCAGGGTCTGGAAGGCGCTGGCCACGGCCAGGGTGATCATCGCGAAGAAGATGGCCTTCACGCGCAGCGAAAACAGGCCCACCACCAGGGATAGGCCCAGCGACACCAGGAGCGCACCAGCCGTGCCTAGCAGCACCGCATCCCAACCCGGCCCCATGCGCGTGCTGGCAATCGCCACACCATAGGCGCCGATGCCGAAGAACATGGTGTGCGCGAAGCTGACGATGCCGGTGTAGCCCAGCAGCAGGTCGAAGCTGGCGACCAGCAGGATGAACACCAGCGCCTTGGCCGCCACGCTCAGCGCCTTGGCACCGGGGAACAGGAAGGGCGCCAGCGCCAGCCCGACGACGACGATCAGCAGCAACGCCGCCAACAGAAGGCTGCGCGGGTGGTCGTGGGAGAGGATGCGGTCCAGCATGGCGTCCGTCCTCAGCGGTTGGTCACGGGGTAGAGGCCCTGCGGCCGCCACATCAACACGGCCACCATCAGCGCGATGTTGGAGAACAGCGCCACCGTCGGTGCCAGGAAGCCCGTGTAGTTGGCCAAGAGGCCCACCAGCAGCGCGCCTATGAAACAACCCAGCGTGCTGCCCAGGCCGCCGATGATGATGACGATGAAGATCAGCACGTTGACCTGGGCGCCGATTTGCGCCGACACGGCCTGCTGGTACAGGCCCCACATCACACCGCCCAGACCGGCCAGTGCGGAACCCGCGACGAACACACCGACGAACAGGCGGCGGATGCGGTAGCCCAGGCTCTCCACCATCTCGCGGTCCTGCACACCGGCGCGGATCAGCAGGCCGACCTTGGTGCGCGACAGCGTCCACAGCAGCACCGCAAACACCAGCAGGCCGATGCCGGCGGCCAACACGCGGTACTTCTCGATGGCAGCTTCACCGACGATGAAGCTGCCGCGCAGCGATTCCGGCAGCGGCATGGCGATCTGCAGCGGCCCCCAGATGGCCTTGATGATCTCTTCGCCGACGATCATGCCGCCCATGGTGATGAGGATCTGCTTCAGGTGCAGGCCATAGACCGGCCGCACGATGACCCGCTCGAACGCCCAGCCCAGCGCACCCGCCACCGCCATGGCTGCGCACATGGCGCAGAAGATGGCCAGCAGTGCGGGGCCCAGGCCCGTGTCGGCAAACACCGCCAGGCCCCCCATCACGGTGGTGGCGACAAACGCGCCCAGCGCGATGAAGACGCCGTGGCCGAAGTTCAGCACGTCCATCAAGCCGAAGATCAGGGTCAGGCCGGAGGCGATGATGAAGATGATCAGGCCCATCGCCAAGCCGGCCACGGTGAGCGTGAGCCAGGTGCTGCCGCTGCCGACGGCGGGCACGGCCACCAGCATCACCGCGCTCAGCAGAGCCACGGGCTTCCAGTCGAAGATCGCCTTGGGGATCGCAGCCGGCGTGGTGGCCGGTGCAACAACGCTGGTGTTCATTGGTGCGCCCCCAGGGACAGGCCCAGCAGGCGCTGCTGCAGCGATGCGTCGGCCGCCAGTTCCGCCATGGCGCCGCTGTGCACGACACGGCCGTTGTCCATCACGGCCACACGGTCGCCCAGCGCCTTGGCCATCATGAAGTTCTGCTCGACCAGCAGAATGGTCGTCTGCTGCGCTTTCAGCTGGCGGAAGGCGGTGATCAGGTTCTGGATGATCGAAGGCGCCAGGCCCTTGCTGGGCTCGTCGATCAAGATCAGCGCCCGCGGCTCGCAGATCGCACGTGCCACGGCCAGCATCTGCTTCTGCCCGCCGCTCAGCTTGCCGGCGGGGTAGAGCCAGAACTTCTGCAGCGCGGGGAACAGACCGAAGATCCAGTCCAGCCGTGCCCTGTCCAGCTCACGTTCGTTGCGTGCGCCGCGGGCCGCCAGCACCATGTTTTCCTGCACCGTCAGGTCGGTGAAGATGCCCATGCTCTCGGGCACGTAGGCGATCCCCAGCGAGGCGATGTCTGGCGTCGGCTGGCCTTCGATGCGCTGGCCCTTGAAAGTGATCGTGCCTTGCGACGCCGCCCACAGCCCCATCACCGTGCGCAGCGTGGTCGTCTTGCCGGCACCATTGCGGCCCAGCAGCATGGTGACCTGGCCTTCTGGCACCACCAAGTCCACGCCGTGCAGGATGTGATACGCCCCGATGTGCGTCTGCACGCCGCTCAATTCGAGCAAGGTCGCGCTCATGCGGGCTCCTCCGCGGCCATGCCCAGGTAGGCCTGCTGCACCACCGGTGAGGCGATCACTTCCGCGGGCTCCCCGTCTGCCACCAGCTGCCCGTTGTGCAGCACCACGATGCGGTCCGACAACTCCCGCACCACATCCATCTTGTGCTCCACCAGCAGGATCACCACGTCCTTGCGCGCCTTGAGTTGGCGGATCAGGTCCAGCACCACCGGCACCTCGTCCACGCTCATGCCGGCGGTGGGTTCGTCGAACATGAAGACCTTGGGGTCCAGCGCGATGAGCAAGGCCACTTCCAGCTTGCGCTGGTCACCGTGCGGCAGGCTGGCGGCATGCGCTTGGGCCTTGTCGATCAGGCGCACCTGCTCCAGCACGGTGTTGGCTTCGGCGATCCAGCCCTTGTGGTCCGACCAGATTCGGAACAGGTCCAGGCCACCACGCCCTCGGCCAGCTTCGCGGGCCTGGATCGCCAGGCGCACGTTCTCGTGCACCGTGAGGTTGGGGAACAACTGCGTCAGCTGGAACGCACGCCCGAGCCCGCGGCGTGTGCGCAGCGCGGCGGGCAGATGCGTGATGTCCTCGCCGTCCAGCAGCACGCGCCCTTCACTTGCCGGCAGTTGGCCCGAGATCAGGTTGAACCAGGTCGTCTTGCCCGCGCCGTTGGGCCCGACGATGGAGGTCAGCGTGCCGGGCTCGAATCGGCAAGAGACATGGTCGACAGCCACGTGGCCACCGAACCGGATCGTCAGGTTTTGTGTTTCGAGCATGGCCCAGCCGCGCCGTGTGCGCCGTTGCTGCGGAACGCGAGGTTCAGCGCTTGTTGCGAATGGGGATTTGCAATTCCGATGCGGGGATCACCCGCACCAACTCAGGCACGCCCCAGGCAAACGCCGGGTCGTTCTTGATCCGGAAATGGAACATGTCCTGCATCGCCTGGTGGTCCTCGGCGCGGAAAGTCATCCGGCCCTTGGGCGTCTCGAAGCTCATGCCTTCCATGGCGGTGATGAGCTTGTCGGCACTGGTGTCGCCTTTGGTCTTCTTCAGCGCTTCCACCACGGCAATGGCCGCGCTCATGCCACCGGCGGTGAAGAAGTCTGGCGGCGCCTTGAACTTGCTGTAGTGGTTGGCCACCAGCCAGGTGTTGGCGGCGTTCTTGGGGATGCCGAAGTAGTAGTACAGCGCGCCTTCCATGCCCGGGAAGCTCTTGTAGGCCACCATGGCCGGCAGGATGTTGCCGCCGGTGGCCAGCTTGATGCCGTAGCGCTTGTCCAGTTCCAGGTCGGCGATCTTGCTGAAGGGTGTGGGGCTGCCGCTCCAGCCCACCGAGATGTACTTGTTGCCCGGCTGGTCCTTCAACTTGTCGACGATGCGCTGCAGCCCGGCGGTGAAGTCCGTGGTTCCGACGGGCAGGTATTCCTCGTGCACGATCTTGGCCTTCTTGGTGAAGTCCTTGGCCGCCTTCACGCCGTCGCGGCCGAAGGCGTTGTCGTTGGCCAGGATGGCGATCACATTGCCAGCTATGTCCAGCGCGGCGGCGTTGGCAGCAGCGTCCTGGCTGGAATTGCGGCCGGTGCGGAAGATGTACTTGTTCCACTTGTCGCCGGTGATGCTGTCGGCCACAGCCGGCTCCACCAGCAGGATGCGCTTGTATTCCTCGGCCACGGGCAGCATGGCCAGCGCCACGGGGCTGGCGGTGGGGCCGACGGCGATGTCCACCTTGTCGTCTGCATACGCAGCAGCCAGCGCGGCCTTGCCCACGTCAGGCTTGCCCTGGTCGTCCTTCTCGATGACCACCAGCTTCTTGCCGGCGACCACCATGGTGCCGCCGGTGGCGTATTCCAGGCCCAGGTTGAAGCCGACGATGGTCTGCTTGGCGTAGGCCTCCAGCGGGCCGGTCTTGCTGGCGATGATGGCGATCTTCACTTCCTTGGCCGGCTGGGCCGAGGCAGAGGCTGACAGTGCAGCCAGGGTCAGGGCGGTCAAGGCCAGGGGAATGGAACGTCGCTGCATGGGGTTGTCTCCTCGAAAGATGAACACCTGTTCGCAATCGCCGTGCCGGGCGCCTTACATTGGTGCAAACCCTGAATTTCGAGGCCAAATCGGAGTGCACCGGGCCTGAAAACGCCTGATAGTCATGCACACCTCCGGCAGGCCGCCTGATATTCAGTCAATCAGGCGGCTGTTAAGTCGTCTGAAAATCAGACAGAAGGCGCCAGCTCCGGCCAACGGGCCAACCTGTCGTACAGCGCCGCGCGCGACATGCCCAGCCGCCGTGCCGTCTCGGCCCGGTTGCCGCCCGTCTCACGCAGCGCGTCGGCGATGGCCTGACGCTCCAGCTCGGCCACCTGTTCGCTGAGCAGACGCGCCACCGGTGCGGACACC
>JANOAM010000837.1:0-2072 GCA_031411215.1 Betaproteobacteria bacterium | reverse complement strand
CGCACGGCACATCGTGGCTTCATCGGCGTAGGCCTTGCCGTCCTGGCCGTGGTGCAGGTAGTGGAACTCGCAGGTGTGCGTGTAGCCGCCCGCCAGCAGCTCCGCGTACAGGTGCGTGGCCACCGCCTGCAGCTGTTCGGGCGTGATGCGCAGGGCCACGCCATACATGCGGTCGCGCCAGCTCCAGAAGTCGTCGTGCGCGCTGTCGCGGCGTTCGGCCAGACCCACGAAAGCGCGCTGGAAGGCGTGGCTGTGGGCGTTGACCAGGGCCGGCAACACAGGGCCGGACAGCAGCTCCGCATCCGCTGGCGCTTGCGTGCCGGGTGCTATGGCGGACCAGCGGCCATGCGCGTCCGTGCTCAGCAACACCGACTCGGCCCAGGCGCCGCCCACCCAGGCGCGTGGCGCCCACAAGCGCGTCCCATTTCGCGTGCCACTCATGCCGCGGGCTTCCAGTTCAGCAGCGTCTGCACCAGCCGCGTCAGCAGCGGCGTGACCGCCGCCGCGCGTTCTTCGTGCCAGCGGTAGGGCGGCGACTCGTCCATGTAGGCGCGCCAGCACATCTCCAGCTGCACGGCGTGGATGCCGCCTGCAGGATTGCCGAAGTGGCGCGTGATGTGGCCGCCCTTGAAGCGGCCATTGAGCACATGGCTGAAGTCCTGCCGCGCGGCAAACACGGCGGCCACTTGCGCTTGCAGGCCGGGCCCGCAGGCCGCGCCGCCCGCGGTGCCCAGGTTCATGTGCGGCAGCGTTCCTTCAAAGAGCCACGGCAGGTCGCTCTTGATGCTGTGCGCGTCAAACAGCACGGCGTGGCCGTGGCGGGCCCGCGTGGTTTGCAGTTCCGTCTGCAAGGCGTCGTGGTACGGGCGCCAGAAGCGCGCGACGCGGTCCGCAATTTCGGCTTCGTCCGGCGCGTGGCCTTCGCGGTAGATCGCATCGCCGGTGAAGTGGCGCGTCGGACACAGCTCCGTGTTGTTCTGCCCGGGATACATGGGCACGTTGTCGCTGGACCTGTTGAGATCAATCACATAGCGGCTTAGCCGCGGCACGACCATCGTTGCACCCAGGTCTTGGGCAAAGCCGTACAGGCGGTCCAGGAACCAGTCGGTGTCTTCCACCTGCAGCGCGCGTTCGGTGTAGCGCGGCTGCAGATCAGCCGGGATCTCGGTGCCGACATGGGGGAAGCTGATCACCAGCGGCGTGTCGCCGCGGTGCAGCGTGAAGATGGGGTTGTGGTGCTCGTTCATGGCTGTGATCGCTGCACGCCGCCGAAGACGGTGCGCAGACAAGGGTTGTGGCCGAAACGGTAGGCCAGTTCGCGCGGGTGTTCGGCGTCCCACACCACAAAGTCGGCGCGCTGACCCGTGGCGATCGTGCCGCGGTCGTGCAGGCCCAGCGCCCGCGCCGCGTGCACGGTGACGCCGCGCCAGGCTTCTTCCGGCGTCAGGCGGAACAGCGTGCAGGCCATGTTCAGCATCAGCAGCAGGCTGAGGCAAGGCGACGAGCCGGGGTTGTGGTCGGTGGCAACCGCCACCGGCACACCGGCGTCGCGCAAGGCCTGCACGGGCGGCAGTTTGGTGTCACGCAGGAAGTAATAGGCGCCGGGCAGCAACACGGCCACCGTGCCGGCAGCTTTCATGGCCGCGATGCCATCGGCCGACAGGTGTTCCAGGTGGTCGCAGCTGAGCGCGCCGTAGCGCGCGGCCAGCGCGGCGCCTTGCTGGTCGCTCAGCTGTTCGGCATGCAGCTTCACGGGCAGGCCCAGCGCCTGGGCGGCCTGGAAGATGCGTTCGGTCTGTGCGGGCGTGAAGCCGATGGTGTCGCAGAAGGCGTCCACCGCGTCGACCAGCCCGGCCGCGTGCTGCGCGGGTAGCCAGCTGCAGGCATCAGCGATGTAGTCGTCGGCGCGGCCCGCGTATTCCGGCGGCAGCGCGTGTGCGGCCAGCGAGGTGGTGCGCACCGTCACCGGCAGCTCGCGGCCCAGGCGCCGTGCCACGGCCAGGCAGCGCGCTTCGTCGCTGGCCGACAGGCCGTAGCCGGACTTGATCTCCAGCGTCGTGACACCTTCGCGC
>JANOAM010000836.1:0-4868 GCA_031411215.1 Betaproteobacteria bacterium | reverse complement strand
CGTGCTACCCGCAGGCGCGCCACGAGGGTGGTTGGACGAGGGCAATGGGTACCGGGCGCAGCGAAGTAAAGGAGGAGCCCCGGCTTGCGCAGCAAGCTGGGGCGGGGGACATGAGCGCAGCGGGGCACCCCAAGCGCCCGCGACCGCCACCACACGACGAACGGCAACAACGGACCGCAAGACGCCAAACCGATGAGCTTCATGTCAAGGTCTGCGCTGCCTGATCGTTTCGCGCAGCGCGTCCACGCCCACGGTCCACTGCAGGTTGGGCTGGGTGCCGCGGCCGTCGTGTGAGGTCTCGCAGGCCGTCACGCACTGCCCGCACTGCACGCAGGAAAACATCATGCGTTTGATGTTGCGTGGGGCCAGGCGCATGGGGCAGGCCTGGTCGCAGGCGCTGCCCTTGGGGGCGTCTTCGGTGAAGCAGTCGCGGCAGGCGGTGGCGCGGCGGCGGTCAAAGGCCACCACCAGGGCACGCGGGTTGGCCATCCAGGCCAGGCTCTGGAACAGACCTACCGCGCAACCGAAGCGGCAGAACAGGTGGCGCGCCAGCACCAGTTCTGCCGTGAACACGGCGGTGGCGATGCCCAAGAAGCGCGCCTGGTTGGGCGTGAGTGTGCCGTGCAGCAGGTTGCCCCACACGGTGGCCGGTGGCAGCAGGTAGGTCAGCAGCGTGACCGCCCAGAGGAAACCGCAGAGGGCCGCGGTGGCAAAGAACACCGGCCACCAGCGCCGCTGCGGTGTGCGGCCTGCCCGCGGTGTGGTGTGGTGGTCCCACAGGCTCAGCTTGCCGCTGGCGCGGTGCAGCAGGCTGTTGAGTCCTTCGACAAGCGAGAAGTGCGGGCACAGCCAGCCGCAGTAGACGCGGCCATAGCGCCAGGCCACGCCCAGCACCAGCGCCACCAGCAAGAGCGCGGGCAGGATGCCGCGCAGCAGGATGCCCAAAGCGGCCTGCGTGGCCGTGGCCTGGCCGTGCAGGAAGGCGTCAATGCCCAGACTCCAGCGCTGACCCAGCACCCACAGCTGGGCTTCGTTCAGATCAAAGCGCAGCAGGTTGAGTGCGGGCGCCAGCAGGAAGAGCAGGAAGAAGCCGGCCTGCGTCCAGCGGCGGCGGCGCTGCTGGGTCTGCAGCGGGCGCGGGTCAGCGGCCACTGCCGCTGCTGCCACCACAGCCCACCACGGCCGACGCCACCTGGGCCAGGGCTGCGGCCGTGTCGGCGTCGTCGGTGAGTGCGTCCACGATGGCGGCGCGGCAGGCGATGTGCAGCGGCAGGCCGCCCACGTGCAGCCGCGCGGCCATCACCAGCAGGCGCGTGCTGGCACTCTCCTCCAGGTCATGCCCCGTGAGCCGCCGCAGGGCCTGCGCCAGTTGCACCAGCAACGCGGCCGTGGCCTCGCTGCAGCCACCTTCCACTTGCACGATCTGCCGTTCCACAGCCGGCATGGGGTAGTCCAGGCTCAGCGCCACAAAACGCTGCCGCGTGCTGGGCTTCAGGCCTTTCAGCAGGTTCTGGTAGCCGGGGTTGTAGCTGATGACCAGCATGAACCCCGGCGCCGCGGCCAGCAGTTCGCCGGTGCGTTCAACGGGCAGCACACGGCGGTCGTCGGCCAGCGGGTGCAGGACCACGGTGGTGTCCTTGCGCGCTTCCACCACCTCGTCCAGGTAGAGAACAGCGCCTTCGCGCACGGCGCGGGTCAGCGGCCCGTCGCACCACACGGTGCTGCCGCCCTGGATCAGGTGGCGGCCGACCAGGTCCGACGCGCTCAGGTCGTCATGGCAGCTCACGGTGATGAGTGGGCGACCCAGGCGCGCCGCCATGTGCTCCACCAGCCGCGTCTTGCCGCAGCCGGTTGGGCCCTTGATCAGCAGCGGCAGTTGCGCGGCGTGGGTCTGCGCGAAGAGTTGGCACTCGCCGCCTTGCGCCGCATACCAGGGCGACACGGCAGCGGCGGCTTGGAGCGCGCTGGTCATTTCCATGGCACGGTGCTCAAGCGGCCAACAAGCCGCCGGCCGGCTCGGCCGCTTCTTCTGCCGACGGGCCGACGAAGAAGCTGCTCAGGTACACCAGCAAGCCGCACAGGAACATCACACCGCCGCCCATGCGCACCCAGTAGAAGAAGCGCAACTGGTCCTGCGTCTGCATGAAAGGCATGGCCCCTTCGGTGGGGATGCGCTGCAGCCAGATCTGCAGCACGCCGGCGCCGGTGAGCGCCAGCACCATCACGCCCATGCCGATGGTCATGATCCAGAAGCTCCACATCTCGAAGGCCTGGGCGCGGCGCGAATTGGCCTCACGGCCGCGCAGGAGTGGCATGGCGTAGCTGATCATCGCAATCACCACCAGCACATAGGCGCCGTAGAAGGCCAGGTGCCCGTGCGCGGCCGTCAGCTGGCTGCCGTGCGTGTAGTAGTTGACGGGGCTCAGCGTGTGGATGAAGCCCCACAGGCCGGCACCCAGGAAGCCCATCACCGCGCAGCCCACGGCCCACAGCACGGCGGCCTGGTTGGGATGCTCGCGCTTGCGCCGCTGCACCATGTTGAAGGCGAACAGCGTCATCATGAAGAAGGGGATGGGTTCCAGCGCGCTGAACACGCTGCCCACCCACTGCCAGTAGTCCGGCAGGCCGATGAAGTAGAAGTGGTGGCCCGTGCCCAGGATGCCCGTCACCAGCGCCATGGTGATGATCAGGTACAGCCACTTGTCGATGACCTCGCGGTCCACGCCTGTGGTCTTCACCAGCACGAAAGCCAGCAGCGCACCCATGATCAGTTCCCAGGTGCCTTCCACCCACAGGTGCACCACGAACCACCAGTACATCTTGTCGCGCACCAGGTTGCTGGGGTTGACGAAGCTGAACAGGAACATCAGCGCCAAGCCCCACAGCCCCATCAGCAGGACCAGGCTGATGGCCGTCTTTCGGCCCTTCAGCACGGTCATGCTGATGTTGAAGAGGAAGCCCAGGGCCACGATGACGATGCCGACCTTGGTGGGCAGGGGCTGTTCTAGAAACTCCCGCCCCATGGTCTGCAGGAAGTCATTGCCCGTCCATTCCGCCAGCGTGGCGTAGGGCACCAGCAGGTAGCCCAGGATGGTCAGCGCGCCTGCGCTCAGGAAGACCCAGAACAGGATCTTGGCCAGCAGCGGGCTGTGCAATTCGGTATCGGCCTCTTCCGGGATCAGGAAGTAGGCGCTGCCCATGAAGCCCATCAACAGCCACACGATGAGCAGGTTGGTGTGCACCATGCGCGCGATGTTGAAGGGGATGGCGGGGAAGAACAGGTCCCCTATCAGGTACTGCAACCCCAGCGTGATGCCGAAGACGATCTGGCCGACAAAGAGGGCCAGCGCGCCGATGAAATACAGCCGGGACACCGACTGCGACGCGAACTTGAGTTTGGTGGCTTGCATGGTCGTGTGCTCCTCAGCCTTCCGAATTCGGCGGCCACTTGCCGTTGTCGATGCCGTTGGTCCACTTCAGGAACTCGGTCAGGTCGTCCAGCTGTGACTCTGTGAAGTTGAACTGCGGCATCTGGCGCCGGCCCGGGATGTGGGTGGGCTGCGACTTGATCCAGGCCTTGATGAAGTCCGGGCCGCGGCGCGTGTAGACGTTGCCCAGTTCCGGCGCGAAGTACGCACCTTCGCCCAGCAGCGTATGGCAGCCGATGCAGTTGCGCGTCTCCCAGAGGTGCTTGCCGCGCACCACGGCGGGCGTGATGTCCTGCGACTTGCTGCGCGCGGGGATGCGCTGTTCAGTGTGCAGGATGAGCGCAGCAAACAGCAGCACGAAGAAGGCCGTGCCGCCGTAGAAGATGTTGCGCGCCGCCTGGCTGGTGAAGCCTTGGGCCATGGAGCCTCCGCCTGTGGTGTTTGCGACGGGTGGCAGGTTATGGACAGGGTTTGCTCGTGTCCTTGAAGCAGTTCAAGTTGGCTGAGATTGCAGGCGGGGTGTTCGGCCCCGCGGCCGACTCACTTTCTTTGCTGGTGCAAAGAAAGTAAGCAAAGAAAGCACCTGGAAGAACATGCGGTGGTCGTAACCCACACCGGTCGCTGCGCTCCGGCCGGTGAAGCGTTAGGTCTCGCAAAGCCTTGCTCGGCAGGGCGCTGGGCGGCCAGCGCAGCGGATCACACTTCGCGTCACTCTCGCGGGGCTACGGAGCTGGCATGGCCACACCTCAGCGCGCCACCACACAAATGCGCGCGCAGCGCGCGGCGCACGCCACTGTCTTGTATTCGGTATTCGGTCTTGGTCTTCTTGCCGAGTGTGGCGCTCGGCGATCCGCTGCTCCGCCAGCCCAGCGCCCTGTCGAGCAACCCTTTGCGAGACCGTGCGCTGCACCGGCTCGAGCGTCAGCGAGCGATGACCGTTACGACCACCGCAAGCTCCCCAGGTGCTTTCTTTGCTTACTTTCTTTGCACCAGCAAAGAAAGTGAGTCGGCCCCGGGGCCGAGACCCCGGCTGCAATCTCAGCGAACCGCAGCACGTTGCTGCGCCAACGTCAGCGGCCGCGCCTCGAAACTGCGGCGGAACACCAGCCGGTCTCTGGACGAGTCGGCCTTCACCCAGGCATAACCCTCCAGGTCAAAGCCCTGCAACGCCCTGACACTGCGCACCCGCTGCTGGATGGCAAAACGGGCCATCAAGCCGCGGGCTTTCTTGGCGAAGACGCTGATGATCTTGTGCGTGCCGTCGGCTTGTGTCTCTTCGAAGACGCAGTCCACCACCCGGGCCTTGAGCGCAGGCCGCAGCGCCACGCGGGCGTATTCGATGGACGCCAGGTTGACGACCACCGGCGCGGCGTCGGCGGCCTGGCGCTGGTTGAGATAAGCGGCCACCGTGTCGCCCCACCAGGCGTAGAGGTCGCGGCC
>JANOAM010000835.1:0-1608 GCA_031411215.1 Betaproteobacteria bacterium | reverse complement strand
CCGCGCGACGCCGGCATCGGCTGGACGGTGATTGCGCTGGGCGCGGCGTCCACGCTGGCCGGCGCCATCGCCATCTACCTCCGCTCGCGTCGCAGCGACTGACTTTTCAGGGCATTCGAAGGACATTCATGGGCACTCCCGTCAGCCAACTCTTCGACCTGCGCGGCCAGGTCGCCCTGGTCACCGGCGGCTCGCGCGGCCTGGGCCTGCAGATGGCCGAAGCGCTGGGCGAAGCGGGCGCCAAGGTCATGCTGACCAGCCGCAAGGCCGCCGACCTGGAAGAGGCCGCCGCGCACCTGGCGGCGCGTGGCATCGACGCGCGTTGGATTGCTGCCGACGCCAGCAAGCCCGACGACGTGAACAAGGTCGTCAGCGAAACCATGCAGCGCCTGGGCCGCATCGACATCCTCATCAACAACGCCGGCGCCACCTGGGGCGCACCGGCTGAGGACTACCCGCTGGAGGCTTGGGACAAGGTGATGAACCTGAACATCCGCAGCCTGTTCCTGTTCGCACAAGCGGTGGGCAAGGCCTGGATGATTCCCAACCAGGGCGGCCGCATCATCAACCTGGCCAGCATCGCCGGCCTGTCAGGCAGCTTGGATGTCAGCTTCATCGCCTACGGCACCAGCAAGGGCGCGGCCGTGAACTTCACGCGCACGCTGGCGGGCGAATGGGGCAAGTACGGCATCACCGTCAACGCCATCGCGCCGGGCTTCTTCCCCAGCAAGATGACCAAGGGCGTGCTGGAACACTTTGGCGCCGACAAGCTGGCTGCCGGCGCGCCGCTGAAACGCCTGGGCGACGACGACGACCTGAAGGGCGCCGTGCTGCTGTTTGCCAGCGCCGCGGGCAAGCACATCACCGGGCAGATCCTGGCGGTGGACGGTGGCGTCAGCGCTGTGCACGGCGGGGGCTGATCCTTGTCCACCGAGCGCATTCCGTTTCCGCGCCACATCCCGTTCGTCGTTGAACTGGGCGCCGAGCTTTGGCAGTTTGGCGAAGGGTCTGCCGAACTGCGCCTGCCCGTGCAGCCGGAGCAACTCAACAGCCACGGCATTGCCCATGGCGGCGTGCTGATGACGTTGTTGGATGTGGCCATGGCCCACGCTGCGCGCAGCGCGTATGTCGAAAGCGAGGCGGGCGGTGACGACCCCGGCGTGGTCACCGTGGAGATGAAGACCACGTTCATGCGGCCCACACGCGGCGTGCTCATCGCCCGCGGCAAGCTGCTGCACCAGACCAGGAGCTTTGCCTTCACAGAAGGCGGCATCTACGACGAAGCCGGCCACCTGCACGCGCATGCCACCGGCACCTTCAAGTTCGTCAGACCACCCAAGGCACCCACACCATGACACACCAACGCATCGTGCTCGCAGCCCGCCCTCAAGCCGAGGCCGGCCTGGAACATTTCCGCCTGGAAACGGTGGACACACCCGCCGTGCCGGAAGGCCATGTGCGGGTGCAGGTCCACTACCTGAGCCTGGACCCCTACATGCGCATGCGCATGAACGACGCCAAGAGCTACGCCGCGCCGGTGGGCATAGGCGATGTGATGGTGGGCGGCACGGTGGGCATCGTCACCGAATCGAAGCACGAAGGTTTTGC
>JANOAM010000834.1:0-2180 GCA_031411215.1 Betaproteobacteria bacterium | reverse complement strand
CACCGGCTCAAAGGCCTGGATGCCCAGGCGGTGCAGCGTCGGAGCGCGGTTCAGCAGCACCGGGTGTTCCTTGATGACTTCTTCAAGGATGTCCCAGACCACCGGCGTGCCGCTTTCCACTTCCTTCTTCGCCGCCTTGATGGTGGTGGCGATGCCCATGGCTTCCAGGCGCGAGAAGATGAAGGGCTTGAACAGCTCGATGGCCATCAGTTTGGGCAAGCCGCACTGGTGCAGCTTGAGCGTCGGGCCGACCACAATGACCGAACGGCCCGAGTAGTCGACGCGCTTGCCCAGCAAGTTCTGACGGAAGCGGCCGCTCTTGCCCTTGATCATGTCGGCCAGCGACTTCAGCGCGCGCTTGTTGGCGCCCGTCATGGCCTTGCCACGGCGGCCGTTGTCCAGCAGGCTGTCCACGGCTTCCTGCAGCATGCGCTTTTCGTTGCGCACAATGATTTCCGGTGCCTTCAATTCCAGCAGCCGCGCCAGGCGGTTGTTGCGGTTGATGACACGGCGGTACAGGTCGTTCAGGTCGGAAGTGGCGAAACGACCACCATCCAGGGGAACGAGCGGGCGCAGATCCGGCGGCAGCACTGGCAGCACGTCCATCACCATCCAATGGGGACGGATGCCGCTCTTCCTGAAGGCTTCCAGCACCTTCTGGCGCTTGCTGTTCTTCTTGATCTTCAGCTCGGAGCCGGTCATGTCGTTGCGGATCTTTTCGATCTCCGCATCGATGTCCATTTCCTCCAACAGCTTCTTGATGCCTTCGGCGCCCATGAGTGCCACGAACTCGTCACCGAATTCGACACGCTTGGCCTCGAAATCGTCCTCGGTCATGATGCTGAACTTCTTCAGCGGCGTCATGCCGGGGTCCACGACCACGTAGGCTTCGAAGTACAGCACGCGCTCGATGTCGCGCAGCGTCATGTCCAGCACCAGGCCCAGACGCGACGGCAGCGACTTCAGGAACCAGATGTGCGCGCAAGGCGCAGCCAGGTCGATGTGGCCCATGCGCTCGCGGCGCACCTTGGTCTGCGTGACTTCAACGCCGCACTTTTCGCAGATGACACCGCGGTGCTTGAGGCGCTTGTACTTGCCGCACAGGCATTCGTAGTCCTTGATGGGCCCGAAAATCTTGGCGCAGAACAGGCCGTCACGTTCGGGCTTGAAGGTGCGGTAATTGATGGTCTCGGGCTTCTTCACCTCGCCAAACGACCAACTCCGGATTTTTTCCGGCGACGCGAGCTGAATCTTGATCGCGTCGAAATGTTCGTCGGGGGTGAATTGCTTGAAAAGGTCGAGTAGTCCCTTCATGCATCTGCTCCTTAATTGCGTTCAAGTTCCATGTCGATGCCCAGAGACCGAATCTCTTTGACAAGGACATTGAACGATTCCGGCATGCCGGCTTCGATGGCGTGTTCGCCTTTGACGATGGACTCGTACACCTTGGTACGGCCATTCACGTCGTCGGACTTCACCGTCAGCATTTCCTGCAGGATGTAGCTCGCACCGTAGGCTTCCAGCGCCCAGACTTCCATTTCGCCGAAGCGCTGGCCGCCGAACTGCGCCTTGCCGCCCAAAGGCTGCTGCGTGACCAGGCTGTACGGGCCGGTGGAACGTGCGTGCATCTTGTCGTCCACCAGGTGGTGCAGCTTCAGCACGTGCATGTAGCCGACAGTCACCGGGCGCTCGAAAGGCTCGCCCATTCGGCCGTCAGACAGTTGTGCCTGCGTGCGCGTGGCCGTGAGGCCCTTGCGCGCAGCGATGTCGTCCGGGAAGGCCAGCTTCAGCATGGTGCGCACGTCTTCTTCAGCGGCGCCGTCAAACACCGGCGTCGCGAAAGGCACGCCGTGCTGCAGGTTGCCGGCCATTTCCAGGACTTGCTCGTCGCTCAGGTCTTCGATGGACTCGGTCTTGCCGTTGCTCTTGTTGTAGAGCTCGTCGAAGAACTTGCGCAACTCAGCCACCTTGGACTGCTGCTGCAGCATGTCGCCGATGCGTTGGCCAATGCCCTTGCCGGCCCAGCCCAGGTGGACTTCCAGCACCTGACCCACGTTCATGCGCGAAGGCACGCCCAGCGGGTTCAGCACGATGTCCACCGGCGTGCCGTCGGCCATGTAGGGCATGTCCTCGACCGCGGTGATCTTGGACACCACGCCCTTGTTGCCGTGACGGCCGGC
>JANOAM010000833.1:0-2296 GCA_031411215.1 Betaproteobacteria bacterium | reverse complement strand
CTACAGCAGCGGCACCACAGGAAGCCCCAAGGGCGCGCTGCACACCGCGGCTGGCCTGCAGGCCAACGCCGTGGCGGCCATCGCGGCGCAGCACCTGACGGCGCGTGACCGTGTGCTGAGTGTGCTGCCGCTGTTCCATGTCGGCGGACTGTGCATACAGACGCTGCCAGCGCTGGCCGTGGGTGCCAAGGTGAGCCTGCTGCCGCGTTTCGAGCCCGGTGCCTGGTTTGACGCGGTGGAGCAGTGGCGCCCCACCACCACGCTGCTGGTGCCCGCGGTGATGAAGGCCTTGATCGACCACCCGCGCTGGGCCGCGGCGGAACTGTCCAGCCTGGCCTATGTCAACAGCGGTTCGCAGATCGTGCCGCGTGCGCTGATCGCTGCGTTCCATGCGCGCGGCGTGCCGGTGGCCCAGGTCTACGGCAGCACCGAGACGGGCCCGGTGTCCGTGGTGCTGAAGCCCGAAGAAGCTGTGGCCCACCCCGGCATGGTGGGCCGCCCCGCGCTGGGTGTGCAGCTGAAACTGGGGCCGGACGGTGAGGTCTGGCTCAAGGCACCCAACCTCATGCGCGCCTACCACCGCAGCAGCGAACCGGCCTTCGACGCCCAGGGCTGGTTCCACACCGGCGACCTGGCCGTGGAACAAGAAGACGGCCTGCTGGAAGTGGTGGGCCGCAGCAAGGAGCTGATCATCAGCGGCGGCGAGAACATCCACCCCGCGGAGATCGAGCAACTCGTGGCCTCCCTGCCCGGTGTGGCCGAGTGTGCGGTCGTCGGCCTGCCGGACGCGCGCTGGGGAGAGGTACCGGTGCTGGCCATCGTCCCGCAGCCGGGGCTGCCGCCCGACCTGGCGGCGGTTGAAGCGGCGCTGGCGTCGCAACTGGCGCGCTTCAAGCAGCCGCGCCAAGTCCTCCTGGTAGACGCTTTGCCCAAGACTGCGCTGGGCAAGGTGCAGCGCGCCGCATTGGCTGCGCAGTTGGGGCTGTTGGCGCAACCGGCCCGGCGCTGACTCAGGCGTAGGTCAGCGGCACAGTCTTGCCGCCAAACACGCGGTACGCGAAGACGGTGTAGCCGACGATGGCCGGCACGGTGATGGCGCAGCCTATGCCTATGGCCACCAGGGATTCGGTGGCACTGGCCGCCTGCCAGACGGTGAGTCGGTCCATCACCACGTAGGGGAACAGGCTGTAGGCCAGGCCCACGGCGCCCAAGACAAACACCGCCACCACCGCCATGAAGGGCAGCCAGCAGAGCCGCCCCAGCACCAGGCGCGAATTGAGCAGAGCGCGCGCCGCCACCAGCGCGGCCAGCGTCACCAGCGGAATGGGCAGCAGCACGATGAATTCCGGCATGCTGAACCAGCGGCTGCGCACCGTCGCGCTGACCACCGGCGTGGCCAGCGACACCAGGCCCATGCCGATCACCAGCGGCGGCCAGGCCAGCTTGGCCCACTGCACCGCCTGCATCTGCAGCGTGCCTTCGGTCTTCATGACCAGCCAGCACGCACCCAGCAACACATAGGCCGCGGGCAGCAGCAGGGCGATGGCGGCGGCAAAGAGGGTGTAGGCCAGGCCGTCCTGCAGGCCCGTGATGTAGCGCCCCAGCATCCAGCCCTGGCTCAGCGCCGCCAGCATGCTGCCGGCGAAGAACGCGAAGTTCCACAGCGGCTTCCAGTGGTCATGCGCCTTGACGCGGAAGTCAAAGGCCACACCGCGCAGGATCAGGCCCACCAGCATCAGCGCCACCGGCAGGTACAGCGCGGTGAGCACCATGCCATGCGCCTTGGGGAAGGCGATCAGCAGGATGCCCACGCCCAGCACCAGCCAGGTCTCGTTGGCGTCCCAGAAGGGGCCGATGCTGGCGACCATGGTGTCCTTCTGTTCCAGCGTGGCGCGCGGCAGCAGCATGCCCACGCCCAGGTCGTAGCCGTCCAGCACCACGTAGGCCAGCATGGACAGGCCCATCAGGGCCATGAAGATCACCGGGAGTGCTTCGGCCCAGTTCATGCGGCGCTCCTGGACAGGTCGGTCTGCGGTGTGCCCGGCACGGTAGGCGCGGCCATGTCCACGGGCTTCTCGGCCATGTGCTTGACCACACTCACATAGGCCACCAGCAGCGCCGCGTAGACCGTGCAGTACAGCGCCAGCGTGAAGGCGATGTTGGCGGCAGGTACCGTGGAGGCGACTTCGTTCACCCTCACCAGGCCGTAGACGACAAAAGGCTGGCGGCCGATCTCCGTGACGTACCAGCCGGCCAGCGTGGCCACCCAGCCGCTGAAGGCCATGCCCGTCAGACC
>JANOAM010000832.1:0-1675 GCA_031411215.1 Betaproteobacteria bacterium | reverse complement strand
GCCAGCAGCGCCAGTTCCAGCGTCACCGGCAGCTTCTGCAGCACCAGGTCCAGCACCGGCTGCTGCATGCGCAGGCTCTCGCCCAGGTCGCCCTTGAACACGCCACCCAGCCAATACAGGTAGCGCAGCGGCAGTGGCTCGTCCAGGTGCATCTTGGCGCGCAGGAAGGCCACGACGCTGGGGTCCTGGTCCTCGCCAGCCAGGATCTTGGCCGGGTCCCCGGGCAGCAGTTGCTGCAGGCCGAAGACCAGCATGGAGACAAAGACCAGCGTCGGCACGATGCTGAGCAGGCGTTTCAGCAGGAACTGGATCACGACAGGTTCACCCCAGGCATCCATGCAGAATCGCGCGGCGTTTCGCATGCCCTGGAGCGCGCAGCGGACATGACCCGATGACTTCCATCCAAGACCTTGCGACCCTGCTGAAGCAGCAACTGCGTGCCCTGCGGCCTGACGCCATGCCCGTGGACCTGCGTGAACAGGCGCGTGCAGCCCTGGGTGCGGCGCTGGGCATCTTGCTGACCGCCCTCATCAGCCACTGGGCCGGTACGCGACTGGGCCTGAACCCCTGGCTGGTAGCGCCCATGGGGGCCAGCGCGGTGCTGGTGTTTGCCGTGCCGGCCAGTCCGCTCGCGCAGCCCTGGGCGGTGGTGGGTGGCAACAGCCTGTCGGCATTGGTGGGCCTGGCTTGCGCCGCGCTGGTGCCGGACCTGGCGCTGGCCGCAGCCCTGGCCGTGGGTCTGGCGATCTTCCTGATGTTCCGCCTGCGCTGCCTGCACCCGCCCGGTGGCGCGTCGGCCTTGTTGGCGGTGTTGATGCATGCCGGCCCGGTCCCGCTGGCCTTCAGCGTGGTGCTGATCAATGCCCTGCTGCTGGTGCTGGCAGGCATGGTCTACAACTCGCTCACCGGCCGCCGCTACCCGCATCTGAGAGCGCCCGCGCCGGCACCCACCGCAGAGCCCGCGTCGCGCTTCACGCCCGCCGACCTGGACACGGCCCTGGCCCACTTCAAGGGCGGCATGCTGGACGTCAGCCGTGACGACCTGGAAGAGGTGCTCAACCGCGCCGAAGCCGCGGCCTTCCAGCGCAACCTGGGTGAACTGCGCTGCCAGGACATCATGTCGCGCGATCCTGTCGTTGGCACGCGCGACACGTCGGTGGCCCAGGCCCTGGCATTGATGCGCGGCAAGTCCATCAAGGCGCTTCCGGTGGTGGACGCGCAGCACCACCTGGTGGGCATCGTGTCGCGCGCCGACCTGCGCACCGGCGACGAGACCACCGACCTGGGCACGCTGATGACCCGCCGCGTGCGCGTGGCCCGCACCGACAGCCCCGTGCTGAGCCTGCTGCGGCTGTTTTCCGAAGTCGGCCACCACCACATCCCCATCGTCGATGTCGACACGCGGGTGGTGGGTGTCATCACGCAGAGCGACTTCGTGCGCGCCTTGCACAGGGCAGTGATGACCGGTTGAAAGACGGACCAAGTCAAGCCGCGCTCAGGGCGCCATCTTCAGGCCGCTGATGCGCAGCAGGCCGTCCGGGATCTGCCGCACGCCGCTCAGCTTGGCGTTGTAGGCCCACAGCCAGTTGCGGTGGTACAGGTAGACGATGGGCCGTTCCTTCAGCACCTTGGCCGCCAGCTGCTCGAAGATCTTCTTGCGTTCGGCCGGGTCGCG
>JANOAM010000831.1:0-7010 GCA_031411215.1 Betaproteobacteria bacterium | reverse complement strand
ACGCTCGGCGGCGTGATGACGAAGATGATCAAGAAGAACACGACCATCCCGACCAAGTTCAGCCAGACCTTCAGCACCGCCGACGACAACCAGCCGGCCGTGACCATCAAGGTCTATCAAGGCGAACGTGAACTGGCCGTGGGCAACAAGAGCCTGGGCGAGTTCAACCTGGAAGGCATCCCGCCGGCGCCGCGTGGCCTGCCGCAGATTGAAGTGGCCTTTGACATCGACGCCAACGGCATCCTGCACGTGAGCGCCAAGGACAAGGGCACGGGCAAGGAAAACAAGATCACCATCAAGGCGAATTCGGGCCTGTCTGAAGAAGAGATCCAGAAGATGGTGAAGGACGCCGAACTCAACGCGGCAGAAGACGCCAAGAAGGTGGCGCTGGCCCAGGCCCGCAACCAGGGCGAAGCCATGCTGCACAGCGTGAAGAAAAGCGTGGCCGAACACGGTGACAAACTGGATGCGGGCGACAAAGACAAGGTCGACGCCGCGCTGAAGGATCTGGAAGAAGCGCTGAAGGGCGAAGACCAGACCGCCATCGAAGCCAAGACCGAGGCCCTGATGACCGCGAGCCAGAAACTGGGCGAGAAGGTCTATGCCGAAGCGCAGGCGGCCCAGGCCGCTGCTGGCGCCGCAGGTCCCGCGCCAGGCGGTGAAGCCCCGCAGCAAGGCAAGCCGGCAGACGACAACGTCGTTGACGCCGAGTTCAAGGAAGTGAAGAAGTGATCTGACAGGGGCCGGCAAGACCGGCCCCGCTTGCCAACAGGGACCTCATGGCCAAGCGCGATTTCTACGAAGTTCTGGGCCTTGCCAAGAACGCGGCTGAAGAAGACATCAAGAAGGCTTATCGCAAGCTGGCGATGAAGCACCACCCTGACCGCAACCAGGGTGACGGCGCCAAAGCGGCGGAAGAGCGATTCAAGGAGGCCAAGGAGGCCTACGAGATGCTCTCCGACCCACAGAAGCGAGTCGCCTATGACCAGTACGGCCACGCGGGTGTGGACCCCAACATGGGCGGCGCGCGCGGTGGGCCTGGCCAGGAAGGTTTTGGCGGTTTTGCCGAAGCCTTCGGCGACATCTTTGGCGACATCTTCGGCGGCCAGGGTGGCGGCCGGCGTGGTGCTGGCGGCCAGCAGGTCTACCGCGGCAGCGACCTGAGCTACGCCATGGAGATCACGCTGGAGGAAGCGGCCAACGGCAAGGACACGCAGATCCGCGTGCCCACCTGGGACAGCTGCGAACCCTGCAAGGGCACGGGTGCCAAGCCCGGCACCAGCCCCAAGACCTGCACCACCTGCAACGGCAGCGGCACGGTGCACCTGCGCCAGGGCTTCTTCAGCATCCAGCAGACGTGTCCGCACTGCCACGGCACGGGGAAGATCATTCCGGAGCCCTGCACCACCTGCAATGGCGCCGGCAAGATCAAGAAGCAGAAGACGCTGGAGGTGAAGATCCCCGCCGGCATCAACGAAGGCATGCGCATCCGCTCCGCCGGCAACGGCGAGCCGGGCACCAATGGCGGCCCGGCTGGCGACCTGTACATCGAGATCCGCGTCAAGCAGCACGACATCTTTGAGCGCGACGGCGACGACCTGCACTGCACCGTGCCCGTGGGCCTGACGACGGCCGCCTTGGGCGGCACGCTGGAAGTGCCGACGCTGGGCAGCAAGGCCGAAATCGAACTGCCCGAAGGCAGCCAGCATGGCAAGACATTCCGCCTGCGAGGCAAGGGCATCAAGGGCCTGCGCAGCAGCTACCCCGGTGACCTGTACTGCCATGTGGCGGTGGAAACGCCGGTCAAGCTGACCGAGCACCAGCGCAAGCTGCTGAAGGAGCTGGACGAATCCTTCAAGAAGGGCGGCGACCGCCACTCACCGGCGAGCAAGAGCTGGACCGACCGGGTCAAGGATCTGTTCAAGTAAGTCGGGTCAAGTCGCAAGCCCAGCGGCCGATAGCCATGGGAACCTATCGGAACCCATGGCCGTGATCGACCGCGACATCCATACCGCCCGCGCCCTGCTTGTCGAAAGCAATGCCATGCTGCGCAGCGTGGCAGCGGAGCAGTTGCGCAGCCTGGGCATTGGCCACGTCGCCAACGCGTCCCGCGTGAAGGACGCGCGGTTGATGATCGAGCGCGAGTCCTTCGACATCATCATCTGCAACCGCGAGTTCGAAGGCTCGGCCGACAGCGGCCAGGACCTGCTGGACGAGTTGCGGCGCGAAAACCAGCTGCCGCACAGCACGGTCTTCCTGATGGTCACGTCCCAGGCCAGCTACGCCCAGGTGGTGGAAGCGGCCGAGGCGGCGCTGGACGGCATCCTCATCCGCCCCTACACCGCGCAGGCCTTGATCGAACGCCTGCTGGAGGCGCGCAAGCGCAAGCGCGAGTTGGGCGACATCCTGGTGGCACTGGACAGCGGGCAGACGGACGTGGCCTTCGCACGCGCCTTGAAGCGCTTCCAGGACAACCAGCCCTACGCCACCTACTGTGGCCGCCTGGTGGCCGAGCTGCTGCTGCACATGGACCGCCCGGACGACGCACGCAAGATGTTCGAGAGACTCGCCCAGCCGCAAAGCGCGGTCTGGGCCCGTCTGGGCACGGTACGCGCGCTGATGGCCATGGCTGACCTGGGCAGCGCCAAGAAGCTGATCCAGTCCGTGCTGAGCTCGGACGCGGGCTGCGCCGACGCACACGACCTGATGGGCCGCCTGCTGGTCGAACAGTGCGACTTCACCGGCGCGCTGGAGCAGTACCGCGACGCCGCCGCCATCACGCCCGGCTGCCTGCTGCGCACCCAGCACGCCGGCGCGCTGGCCTTCTACCAGGGGCAAGGTGCGGAAGCCCTGAAAACGCTGGAACGCGCTGTGGGCCTGGGTGTGCAGTCCAAGCTCTTTGATGCACTGACACTGCTGCTGATGGCCGTGCTGCGGCTGGACAACGCGGACAGACCCGGTGTGCTGTCCATGCGCGACCAGCTGCAGCGCTACCGCGAGCACCGCCCCGACTCCAAGCGTCTGGAACGCTTTGCCAGGGCACTGGACGTGCTGGCCGCACTGGCATCGGGCCAGATCGACGCCGCCATCTCCGGCGTTCGCGAACTCACCGCACAGTCCATGGACGACGACTTCGACCTGGAAGCTGCCAACACCGTGCTGCTGCTGTGGGCCCGCGTGCCCGCCGCCATGCGCGCCCCGGCCGAACACGAGGCAGCGGTTGAACGCATCGGCATGCGCTTTGCCGTGTCCAAGGCCATTGCCGAGGTGCTGGTGGCCTCAGGCCGCCGTGAAGAGCCGGCACTGGGCACCGTGCGCCGCTGTCAGGCCCGCGTGGCCGCGCTGACCGAAGAAGCCATGGACCGCACGCTCAAGGGCCAGGCCGACGCGGCGGTGCGCGAGCTGCTGGCGGCGGGTGAAAAAGCGCTGAACGCCAAGCTGCTGGAAATGGCCGGCTTGATGGCGCGCCGCCACCAGGACCAGGTGCCCGACGCCGAGGCCCTGGCCGCCCAGGCAGCCAAGCTGCTGGCGCGCAGCTGCCAGGCCGTCAACCACATTGCTGGCATCCAGCGTTCAGGGCGCTCACCCGGTGGATTGCATCTGCGCGTGCGCCAAGCCGGACAGGCCGAGGTCGCTATTGCTTGACCGCTTGACCGCTTGACCACTCGACCGCTTGACCACTCGACCGCGAGGTCACGACGACGCGTTGCTGCGTTTGACCAGCGCACGCTAGAACAGCTCGCCCTGCCCTGCCACGGCGGCCGGCGGCCTGAAGCGGGACAAGTCCAGCGCGGTGCGTTCGCGGTTCAAGCCCAGCGACGCGCAGGCCTTGTGGAAACGCTGGCGCAGCAACTGAGCCCATACGCCCTCACCGGTCATGCGCGACCCGAAGCGGGCGTCGTTGTCCTTGCCGCCACGCATGTCCCGCACGCGCGCCATGATGCGCGCTGCTTTGTCGGGCACGTGCGCCTGCAGCCATTGCTGGAACAGCGGGTTCACTTCCCAGGGCAGGCGCAGCACGATGCTGAACGCGGACGTGGCGCCAGCGTCGCGCGCAGCGCTGAGGATCTGTTCCAGTTCGGGCTCGTTGAGGAAGGGAATCACCGGCGACACGCTCACACCCACTGGCACGCCGGCACGGGCCATGGCTTCTATCGTCTTCAGGCGCCGCTCCGGTGCCGCAGCCCGCGGCTCCAGGGTGCGTGCCAGCTCGCGCTGAAGTGTCGTGATGGACACGTAGACCGCCGCCATGCGCTCCTGCGCCATGGGCGCGATGAGGTCCAGGTCACGCTCCACCAGGCTGGACTTGGTGATGACGGAAAACGGGTGCCGCGCCTCGGACAGCACCTCGATCACCGAACGTGTGATGCGCAGCCGGCGCTCGGCCGGCTGGTAGGCATCGGTTACCGATCCGATGTTGAGCATGGCAGGTGTGTAGCCACGTGCCGACAGCGCATCACGCAAGCGTTCGGCCGCGTTGACCTTGGCGACGATGCGCGTTTCGAAGTCGATGCCCGGCGACAGGTTCAGGTAGCTGTGCGTGGGCCGTGCATAGCAGTAAATACAGCCGTGTTCGCATCCGCGGTAGGGGTTGATGGACAGGTCAAAGCCGATGTCCGGTGAGTCGTTGCCGGACAGGATGCGCTTGACGTTCTCCTCCAGCACCTGGGTGGCTGGCGCCACGTGTTCTTCCTGCGCGGCTTGTTCCAGCGTGCCCCAGCCGTCGTCGAAGTCCGTGCGCTGATCGGTGCTGAAGCGGTGCTCCAGCGCCCACACCGTGCCACGGCCTTTGAGCGAGCCGGCGGGCGCGTAGAGCAGCGTGGCGGCAGGCGGCTTGCCCGGTTTCAAAGAGTCCTTGCGCATACTGTAGTTTTATACAGCATTCGCAGGAGCCATACAAGCGCTCTCCGCCCGAGGGCTTGTGTCGCCCTTGTGCCTGGGCTCAGTATTCGCCGCTGCTGCTGCCTGGGGCCAGGTTGTCGAACTTGGTCAGCGGCTTCAGGAAGGCCAGCTTCACCGTGCCCACCGGGCCGTTGCGCTGCTTGGCGATGATGATCTCGGCCACGCCCGGCTCCTTGCTGGCGTCCTTGGTGTAGTAGTCGTCGCGGTAGATGAACATGATGATGTCGGCGTCCTGCTCGATGGCGCCCGACTCACGCAGGTCGCTCATCATGGGCCGCTTGTCCGGGCGTGTTTCGACGCTGCGGTTCAACTGGCTCAATGCAATCACCGGGCACTGCAGTTCTTTCGCCAGTGCCTTCAGCCCACGCGAGATCTCGCCCAGCTCGGTGGCGCGGTTTTCGCCGTCGCCGCCGCTGCCACTCATCAGTTGCAGGTAGTCCACCACGATCAGGCCCAGAGTGCCACCGAACTGCCGCGCCATGCGGCGGGCGCGGGCGCGCAACTCGGCCGAGGTCAGGCCCGCGGTCTCGTCGATGAACATGTTGACCTGGCCCAGCTTCTCCACCGCTTCGGCCAGGCGGCCCCATTCGTCGTCGGCCAGCTTGCCGGTGCGCAGGTGCTGCTGGTTGATGCGGCCCAAAGCGCCGACCATGCGCAGCGCCAGTTGCGAGGCCCCCATTTCCATGGAGAACACCACCACCGGCAGCTCTTCCTTGACGCAGACGTGCTCCGCAATGTTCAGCGCAAAGGCCGTCTTGCCCATGGACGGGCGCGCGGCCAGCACGATCAGGTCACCTTTCTGCAAACCCGCCGTCTGGCGGTCCAGATCGTAGTAACCGGTGCGCACGCCGGTGACGTCCTCGGCGCCGCTTTCGGCCAGTTCGTTGACGCGGTCCAGCAGTTCCACCACGAGCTTGTCCATGCCCTGGAAGCCCTGCCTCTGGCGCGCGCCCTCCTCGCCGATCTTGAGGATCTTGCCCTCGGCTTCGTCCAGTATCTGACTGACCTGGCGGCCGTCGCGGTTGAAAGCCGAGGTGGCAATGTCGTCGCTGGCGGCAATCAGCTTGCGCAGCACCGCACGCTCGCGCACGATTTCTGCATAACGCCTCATATTGGCGGCACTTGGCACACTTTGTGCCAACGCATTCAGGTAGGCCAGGCCACCGGCGTCTTCGGCCTTGCCTTGGCTCTGCAACTGCTCGAAGACGGTGATGACGTCGGCCGGCTTGCTGTGTTGCACCAGCGCCGCGATGCCGGAGAAGATCAGCCGGTGTTCGTAACGGTAGAAGTCGCTGTCGGACAGCAACTCGGCGGCGCGGTCCCAGGCCAGGTTGTCCAGCATCAGGCCACCCAGCACGCTCTGCTCCGCCTCCACGGAGTGCGGCGGCACGCGCAGGCGCGCAACCTCGTCATCACGCTGAGTGGGGGTGTCCGTTGGGGTGTTTCTGGGACCGGCAATCGAACTCATCGTGCAACCTTTGGGCGCCTGCGCCCGCGACCTGACATCGTATGCGCGATGCGCTGCGGGGCCTGTGGGCAAGCCTGTGGAAATCCGGTGCGGCCGCTGTGAAGACAGCGGGCCGGAAATGAAGAAGGCCGGCGAGAGCCGGCCTTGGTACGGAGCAGAAGACGCTCAGTCGGCTTGGGCCACCACCAGCACGGACACGTCGACGACCACGTCGGTGTGCGCCGCGACGGACACGCTGTGCTCGCCCACAGTCTTCAACGGACCGTTGGGCATGCGCACCTGCGCCTTGGCAACCGCCAAGCCCATCTTGGTGAGGGCTTCGGCCACGTCTTGGTTGGTGACGCTGCCAAACAGGCGGCCGTCAACACCGGCCTTCTGCGTAATGCGCACGGTCTTGCCGCCAAGCTGTTCGCCCAGCACCTTGGCGGTGTCCAGCTTGGCTTGTGCGGCCTTCTCGAGTTCGGCACGGCGGCCTTCGAATTCCTTGATCGCGGCTTCGGTGGCGCGGCGCGCCAGCTTGCTCGGGATCAGGAAGTTGCGGGCGTAGCCTTGTTTGACGTTGACGACGTCGCCCAGGTTGCCGAGCTTGCCGACCTTTTCCAACAGGATGATTTGCATGTCGTGCTCCTTAGACCTTGTG
>JANOAM010000830.1:0-6995 GCA_031411215.1 Betaproteobacteria bacterium | reverse complement strand
GAAGCGCGCGGTGAGGTTGGTCTCCGTCGCGCTGGCGCTGGACTTGTCGCGCACCATCAGGTCACCGCCGGCGGCGCTGTTGGTGCCGTCGGTCGGGTTCATGGTGACCCCCGTGCTGCGCTTCACGTAGGCGATGGGGATGTCGCCATTGACAGTGACCGTGTCGCCACTGCTGGTGCTGCCACCGTTGCAGCCGGCCAGCACAGCCAGCGCTGCGATCCAGATCAGAGAGAGGGCTTTGTTCATCGTCTTCTCCAACAGGGTCATTGGGTGCCGGCGGTGCCGGCTTGCGTGTGGGCTTGAGCGTCTGCTTGTGCGTCTTGACTCAGGCCGTGCAGCAAGCCGGAACTGGCATGCAGGCGGCCTTCAGCGTCCACCACCACGGCATCGATGCCGGGCAGGGTCTCGACCAGCGCCAGTCCGCGCTGCACACCCATCACGAACACGGCCTTGGACAGCGCTTCGCAGGTCAGGCCGTCGGCGCTGAGGATGGTCACGCTCTGCACGCCACGTGGGCTGATGCCCGTGGCCGGGTCGATCAGGTGGTGCACCCGCTCCGCACCGTCGTCAAAAAAACGTTCGTAGTCCCCGCTGGTGCTGATGGAAGTGTCTTCCAGTGGCAGCAGCGCCACCACCTCGCCGGCGCGGCGCGGGTCGCGTATGGCCACGCTCCAGGGGCGGCCGCGGCGGTCGCCCAGCACGCGGCTGTCGCCACCGGCGCTGACCCAGGCGTGCCGCACACCACGGCGCGCCAGCAGTTCCGCTGCCCGGTCCGCGGCATGGCCCTTGGCAAAGCCGCCCAGGTCGATGCGCATGCCGTCCTTGGCGAAGCGCACGCTGCGGTCACGGACGTCCAGTTGCAGGCCTTGCCAGCCGACGTTGGCCCGCGCCTGGGCCAGCGCTTCGGCCGTGGGGCGCACGCGGTTGCGGTAGTCGTAGAGCTGGCCGACGGCCGCGTAGGTGATGTCGAAGGCGCCACCGGTCAGCTGCGAGAAGCCCAACGCACGCTTCAGCAGGCCGAACATCTCGTCCGTCAGCACCACCGGGCCACGCGCGGCGTCGCGGTTGATGCGGCTCAATTCGGAGCCGGACTTGTGCGGGCTCATGGCGCGGTCGATGCGGTGCATCTCGTCCATCACGGCCGCAGCGGCGGCTTCCCCGACACGGCGGTCGTCGGCCCACAGCTCCACCCTGATGGCCGTGCCCATGATGGCTTCTTCGCGTTGCACCCAGCCCGCGGTGGCACGTGCGGTACGGCTCGCAAAGTCGAAGTGGCGTTGCATGGGGCTGAAAGTGGCGGACAGCATCAGGGCAGGCTCGCAGGTCGGGCGTGAGTCGGGCACAGGGGAGCGGGTCGACCCGGATGGATCGGCAGCCTCCCTCTTGTTGGTGGGGCGAAAGGTACCCGGCTGGCGAGCAAGTTGCAGTGACCGCTGGTGCGCGGTTGCGAGCAAATGATTCTTTGTCTCGGACCGCACAGAGGGCCCAGGGCGGGCCGGGCGGCGCCGCCCGTGAACTGCGTCACGAAGAATGAGGCGAATGCCGCCGCCAGACTGCGAATGGGCCGGTGGCACTGTTGCCAACGCTCACGCGTGACGCAAAGCACACATCCCCGCAGACGCGGGGTTGCGACCTGCCGGGTCGCCTTACATGCCCTTGAACAGGCCCGTGTAGCTGCGGCTGACTTCCAGTTTTTCGCCGTGGCCCTTGACGGTGACGATCTGCCTGCCACGGAAGTCGCGCGTCACGCCGGCGATGCACTTCACCGCCACCAGGGTGCTGCGGTGGATCTGCCAGAAGAGACGCGGGTCCAGTTCGTCCACCAGTTCCTTGATGGGCTTGCGGATCAGCGCTTCCACCTGCGCCGTCTGCACGCGGGTGTACTTCTCGTCGCTGATGAAGAACAGCACCTCGTCCACCGGGATCATCTGGATCGCCTGGCCCACCGTGGCCTGTATCCATTCCAGGTACTGCGGCGTGCTGCCGGGGTTCAGCCGCGAGGACAGCTGGTGCAGCAGCTGCTGCATGTTGGGTCCCGCAGGTGCGTCGCCACCACTTTCACGGGCGGCCAGGCGCTTCTGGATGCGCTCCACCGTCACGGTCAGGCGGTCACGCTCCGCGGGCTTCAACACGTAATCGGCCACACCTTGTTCGAAGGCTTCCACCGCGTACTGGTCGTAGGCCGTGATGAAGACAATCTCCGGCACCAGGAAGTCGTCTTCACCCTCCGGTGGTGGCAGCTGGGTGATCTGCTTGGCCGCTTCCACACCCGTGAGGCCGGGCATGCGGATGTCCAGGAAGACGATGTCCGGCCGGTGCTCCTGCACCAGCTGCACCGCTTCCAGCCCGTTCTTGGCCTCGGCCACGATGTCCAGTTCGGGCCAGACTTCCGACAGCCGCGCGCGCAACTGTTCGCGCATCAGGCGTTCGTCGTCGGCCAGGACGGCGCGGGGAGCCGTCGCTGGTGCAGATGTGGCAGGTGTGTTCATGCCCCGATGCTAAACAGCCGCGGCCCTTCGCGACGGCCGCAGCACCAGCCACAGGATCAAGCCCAGCCCCCACAGCGGCGACAGGGCCAGCGCCAGCACCAGCAGCACGCTGCCCAGGCCGGCGGCCAGGCCCACAGCACCGGCCAACAGCCCCACCCCGACGGCCAGCACCACACACAGCAGTGCCACCGTCAGGGCCAGCGGCACGACCACCAGCACCACCATCACCGCCACCGCGCCGGCCAAGATGGCACGGACACCGAATTCCCAGTCGCGCGGTGTGCTGACATGCCAGGACTCGCCGTCGACGACGACGTTCATGCCGTCCCGTGCCCCGTCCATCAGCCCCAGCACGGTGAGCGACGTCATCAGCGCCACCAGGCTCAGCAGCACGAAGGCCCCCAGCACCCAGGGCCAGCGGCGGCGCGTGGGCATGACGGCCGGCGCAGGTGCCGCAGCGGGCGGCGGCGGCGGTGTGAAGGCGTGGATGTCGTCGTCCTGCATGTTCGCTTCCCCTTTTCAGGCGGCCACTTCGATGGACTTGTAGGGCACGGTCACCGTCACCACCGTGCCGCTGGGCTGGTTGGCCGACACCGTCAGGCTGGCCTTGGGGCCGTAGAGCATCTGCAGCCGTTCGCGGATGTTGGCCAGGCCCACGCCGGTGCCGGCCGTGGCGGCCATGCCGAAGCCCAGGCCCGTGTCGGCCACGGTCATCTGCAGCTTGCCGTGCACGATCTCTGCCGCCACCCGCAGCATGCCGCCTTCGGGCTTGGGCTCCAGCCCGTGCTTGATGGCGTTTTCCACCAGCGTCTGGATCATCATGGGCGGGAACTCCGCCGACATCAGGCCTTCGGGCACGGCAATCTCGGTGCTCAGGCGCTCTTCCATGCGCACCTTCAGGATCTCCAGGTACGGCCGGATCACCGCGATCTCGCGCCCCAGGTCACGCACGCTCTGGCCACTGCCGGCGGCTTCGCGCATGCTGGGCATGCTGGCGCGCAGCAGCGCGATCAGGTTCTTCTGCATCACGCTGGCGCGCGCCGGGTCGGTTTCGATCAAGTGGTCGATGCTGGCCAGCGTGTTGAAGAGGAAGTGCGGCTCCACCTGCGCCTGCATGGCGGCCATGCGCGCTTCCACCACCTGGCGCTTGAGCGACTCGGCTTCGGCCGTTTCCGTGGCCTGGGCGGCCTTCACCTCGGCCTGCTTCTGGCCCTTGTAGGTGTACTTGATGACCGCGCTGGCCACCACCAGCAGCACCGTCAGCTGCATCAGGAAGTCGCCTATGCCCACCCGCGTGGTCTTGGTGCGGAACTGGCGCTCTTCGCTGCGCAGGTCTGCGAGCGCGGTTTCGGCGTCACGCCTGGCCGCTTCGGCGTCGCGCTGGGCCTCGGCGGCGTCGGCCGCGGCCTGCTCGGCCGCTTCCCTGGCTTCGCGCATGGATTCCTCGATCTGCATCCGGGCGGCTTGCACGGCGGACTTGACGTCGGACTCGGCCATGCCCTTGGGCATCGCCAGGCGGATGCCGCGTTCCACCGCGGACGC
Organism: Betaproteobacteria bacterium; assembly: GCA_031411215.1. Classification (GTDB taxonomy): domain Bacteria; phylum Pseudomonadota; class Gammaproteobacteria; order Burkholderiales; family Burkholderiaceae_C; genus Rubrivivax. The sequence continues at coordinate 2,964 of JANOAM010000830.1, read as the reverse complement.
CGCTTCCTCCGCTGCGCGGGCAGCCATCTCGGCGGCAGAAGCCGGGCTCTCCGGCGCCGCCGGAGCACCAGACACACCGGCCTTGGGCGTGATGTGGATGCCGTCCTTGCCGATGCTGATGTCCACGCCTTCGTTGGCACTGCCCTTTTCAATGCGGATGGGGAAGTCCTTGCCAGTGGACTTGGGCGCCTGCGGCGCGACGGGGGCCTTCGGGGCTTCCGCCGCTTTCGGCGCCTTCGGGGCCTTGGGCGCTTCAGGGGCCTTGCGCGGTGTGCGCCGTGGCGGCACTTCCACTTCTTCGGTGATGCGCCAGGTGAAAGGCGGGATGTCATGCACCATGCCCACCACGATCAACAGCCCCAGAGACAGCACGATGAAGCGCCGCCAGCTGATGCCGACCAGCCAGTTGGCGTAGGCGTGGAAGCCCTTGACGGCCTCCTTTGAGGAACGCTGCCAGCGCTCGCGCCACACGGCGTTGTTGTTGGGGGTGCTGGGCGGGGGGGTCATGGCGGGCGGCGGCTTCGAATAGGGTGCACTGTACGCAGCCGACACCCGCCTTCCAGCGCCTGGCGACCTGCGGCGCACCCGGCACGACAGGCTGCACCCGCAGCCGACAGGGTGGCGGGAACTTTTCTGCCCTGCGGCTCCAATAGCAGGCAAGCACCCTGCTTTCTGCCACCCACCCATGATGCCCTTCGTTCCCTGGAACCGCCCCCGGCCCGGCCTGAGCCCGGCCACCGGTGTGTCGGCCGCCATGCGGGACCTGGCCAGCCCGGACAGCCGCAAGTCCGCCCGCGCGCTGGACCGCCTGTACCGCGACGAAGCACCGCGTGTCTACCGCTACGCGTTGGCGCTGTGCGGCAACGCGGCCTGGGCGGCCGACGCCACGCAGGAAGCCTTCGTGGCCCTTGCTCTGCGGCCGCAAGGTTTTGACGCCACCAAGGGCCTGCTGGGCGCCTACCTGGCCGGCATGGCGCGCCACACGCTGGCGGCGCACTGGCGCGAATCCCGGCAAGTCCTGCCCTGGCCCGACGCGGCGGACGAGGGCACCGACGTCGACGGTCCGGCCCACGATGTGTCGCCCGAAGCGCTGCTGGTGCGCGCACAGGACGGTGACGCCGTCTGGGCCGCTCTGCGCCAATTGGCCCCGGCCTTCCGTGAGGCGCTGATCCTGGTGGACTTGCAGGAGCGCCCGTACGCCGAAGCCGCCGGCATTGCCGGCGTCGAACTCAACACCTTGCGCACGCGGCTGCACCGCGGACGCCACAAGCTGGCCGCGCTGCTGTCGCCCGCCAGCGGGAGCACACCATGAACCCCAGCCCGCACCCCATGATGAGCTTGGACCAGGCCCTGGCCCAGGCGCGCCAACACCTGCAGGCGCAGTTGCCACCACCGGACCTGGCCACGCAGCTGCAAGCCCGCGTGGCGAAGGCCCGCAGCCCCAGCCGTCCCGCGGCACGCTGGGCCTGGTCGGGTGCCTTCGCCTGCGCCCTGCTGCTGGTCGGTTCCGTGGCATTGATGCTGGGCCACCCCGACACGCCCCAGATAGCCAGCGGCAGCGAACGCATGGCCGGCTTCCTGCCGCTGGTGCCCGAAGAAGACTGGCCCGCCGGCGACGCCCCGGCCTGGCTGGTCAACACCGAAATCCGGCGCGACCGCCTGGTGGCGATGGGCCTGCCCTTCGACCCCGCCCGCGCCGGTGACAGCGTGCGCGCCGAACTGCTGGTGCGGCCTTCCGGCGAAGTGCTGGCCGTGCGTTTTCTCCAATGACCTCCTGCTGCAAAGGACTCCCATGAAGCTGATCCCGACCCCCCTGCGTGCCACCGCCGGCGCCTGCGCGCTGCTGCTGGCCACCGCCGCGCTGGCGCAGGACACGCCGCCCATCGAACGCCAGATCGATCTGCAGCTGGCCCAGGCTGAAGCGCAGTTCGACCGCCAGGTCTTCTTCAACGACGGCATGGAGCACTTCGCCATGGTCGCCGGTGACATGGGCCGCGTGGTCAAGGGCGCGCCCTACTGCGCCGACGCCGTGCACGAGAACGTGCAGTGGCTGCCCGACGGCAGCGGCGCAGCGCCCAACCGCATCGTGCGGCAGCAGACGTCCCGCTTGTGCCGCGACGGCGAAGGCCGCACCCGCCAGGAGCTGGACCGCAACGGCCGCAAGCTGGTCTACCTGCGTGACCCGGTGAGCCACGAAACCTGGCTGCTGGACCCGGAACGCAAGACCGCAAGACGCATCGCGTCCGGCCCGTCCATGGCGGCCATGGGCATGGACGCAGAAGCCATGCGCGGCTTCAGCGAACGCATGCGTGACTGGGCACGCAGCTTTGCCGACAGCCAGCGCAGCGGGCGCACACCGCCCACGCCACCGACACCGCCAGTGCCGCCGACGCCCCCAACGCCACCCACCCCGCCCACGGCCGCCGCTCCGGTCGCGGCCCCCGCGCCCGTGGTCATCAGCCGCACAGAGGACGGCCAGCGCCACACCGAAGTCCGCATCGTGCACAACCGCGTCGCGGACAGCAGCGACTGGGCCGTGCCGGCGCCCGTGCAGTGGCGCGCCAGCAGCCTGGCGCCGCGTGGCAGCGGCACGGTGCAGCCGCTGCCCGCCAAGGACGTGGAAGGCCTGCGCGCCAACGGCGAACGCACCACCTGGGTTATCGAGGCCGGCAAGGTGGGCAACGAAAAGCCCATCCAGATCACCCGTGAGGTCTGGACCGCGCCGGACCTGATGCTGACCGTCAGCAGCCGTGACTTCGACCCGCGCAGCGGCGAGCTCAACTACCGGCTCAAGGGCTTGAAGCGCGGCGAGCCCGACGCAGCGCTGATGCGGGTGCCGGCCGACTACAAACAACCCACGCGGCCTTCCAACAAGGCGTCGGCACCCACGGGCTGAGGCGCCCTGGCGGCCTCAAGCCGCTATCGTTGCCCTCTTCACCATGAGGGCCGGCCTGTCCGTTGCCT
>JANOAM010000829.1:0-2447 GCA_031411215.1 Betaproteobacteria bacterium | reverse complement strand
CTGACCGAACGCGTCTGGCCCTGCTGAAGCCTCAGGCGGCCGCTTCCAGCCCGCTGTCAAAGTGCGCGCGCATCAGCCGCGCCGCCGCCGCGCCGTCCTTCGCTTGCACCGCCTTCATCAGCGCACGGTGCTCCGCCAGCGATTCCGCCAGCCGCCCCTGCTTGAACAGCGAGTGGTGGCGGTTGAGTTTCATCACCTTGCGCAGGTCCGTCACCATCTGCTCGGCCCAGCGGTTGCCGGCCATGCGCAGCAGGGTCATGTGGAACCGTTCGTTGGTGGCGAAGAAGGCGTCACGTTGCCGCACCTGCTTCTCCAGCTGTTCATGCAGCGCCGTGAGTTCGGTGCGCTGCGCCGCGCTGGCGTGCGCGGCCACATGCGCAGCCGCATCACTTTCCAGCAGCGCCAGCAGGTGGTACACCTGGGCCACATCGTCACGCGACATTTCCGTGACGTAGGCGCCGCGCCCCACCTTCATGGTCACCAGGCCTTCCACGGCCAGCACCTTCAGCGCCTCACGCATGGGCGTGCGGCTGATGCCGTATTCCGCGGCGAGCTTCACTTCGTCTATCCAGCTGCCTGGCTCCAGCAGCCGCGCAAAGATCTGCTGGCGCAGCCGGTCGGCCACGTCCTGGTACAGGGCGCGGCGGGCCAGCGGTGGTGCTGCGGAGGTGGTTTCGGCCACGTCGGTTGTCAGCCTGGAGTCGGTTTTGAATTCATAATTATGCATAATCGTGAGCAAGGCACAAGGCCGGGCCGCCTGATGCAGAGCCCGCACGCTGGAGAACGACGATGAGCACCGACACCCCCCGCACCACACCTGATTTCAAGCCCGCCACGCTGGACCAGTGGGCCAAGGCCGCGGCCAAGTCTGCACCGGGCGGTGACGTCGCCGCGTTGAACTGGCAGACGCCAGAAGGCATCACCGTCAAGCCGCTGTACACCGCCGAAGACCTGCAGGACCTGCCGCACACCAACACGCTGCCGGGCTTCGAGCCCTTCCTGCGCGGCCCGCAGGCCACCATGTACGCGGTGCGGCCGTGGACCATCCGCCAGTACGCGGGCTTTTCCACCGCCGAGGACAGCAACCGCTTCTACCGGCAGGCCTTGGCCGCCGGCGGGCAGGGCGTCAGCGTGGCCTTCGACCTGGCCACCCACCGCGGCTACGACAGCGACCATCCGCGTGTGACCGGCGACGTCGGCAAGGCCGGCGTGGCCATCGACAGCGTGGAGGACATGAAGATCCTCTTCGACGGCATCCCTCTCGACAAGGTCAGCGTCAGCATGACCATGAACGGCGCCGTTCTGCCCGTGCTGGCCGGTTATGTGGTGGCGGCGGAGGAACAGGGCGTCAGCCAGGACTGCTTAAGCGGGACCATCCAGAACGACATCCTCAAGGAGTTCATGGTCCGCAACACCTACATCTTTCCGCCGGAACCTTCCATGCGGATCGTGGCCGACATCATTGAATACACGGCGCGCCAGATGCCCAAGTTCAACTCGATCAGCATCAGCGGTTATCACATGCAGGAAGCCGGCGCCAACCAGGCGCTGGAACTTGCCTTCACGCTGGCCGACGGCGCGGAGTACGTGAAGGCCGCCATCGCCAAGGGCCTGGACGTGGACGGGTTTGCCGGCCGCCTGAGCTTCTTCTGGGCCGTGGGCATGAACTTCTATCTGGAAGTGGCCAAGATGCGTGCGGCGCGCCTGCTGTGGTGCCGCATCATGAAAGGCTTCAACGCCAAGAACCCGAAGAGCCTGATGCTGCGCACCCACTGCCAGACCAGCGGCTGGAGCCTGACGGAACAAGACCCGTACAACAACGTGGTGCGCACCACCATCGAGGCCATGGCCGCGGTGTTTGGTGGCACACAGAGCCTGCACACCAACAGCTTTGACGAAGCGATTGCCCTGCCTACCGAATTCAGTGCCCGCATCGCCCGCAACACCCAGCTCATCATTCAGGAAGAAACCCACATCACCAGCGTGATCGACCCCTGGGCCGGCAGCTACATGATGGAAAAGCTCACGCAAGACATGGCGGATGCAGCCTGGAAGATCATTGAAGAAGTTGACGCCATGGGCGGCATGGTCAAGGCGGTAGACAGCGGCTGGGCCAAGCTCAAGATTGAAGCGGCAGCCGCTGAAAAGCAGGCACGTATTGACAGCGGCAAGGACGTGATCGTCGGGGTCAACAAGTACAAGCTCAAGACCGAGGACGCGATTGAAACCCGCGACATCGACAACGTGGCGGTGCGCGACGGCCAGATTGCCCGCCTGAAAAGTATCAAGCAAAAACGCGACTCTGTGCTGGTGGAACAAGCGCTGGCAGCTATCACTTCTGCAGCAGAATCCGGCGAAGGCAACCTGCTGGCCCTGAGCATCAACGCCATCCGCGCCCGCGCCACCGTGGGCGAAGTCAGCGACGCGCTGGAAAAAGTCTATGGCCG
>JANOAM010000828.1:0-2425 GCA_031411215.1 Betaproteobacteria bacterium | reverse complement strand
TGCGCCTGCACACCGGCATGTCGCCACGCTCGCTCACCTTGCGCCTGAACCAACTGGTGGAGCAAGGCATTCTGGACAAGGTGCCGGCCAAGGACGCGCCGGCGTTTCTTGAATACCGCCTCACGCCCAAGGGCCTGGACCTGTGGCCGGTGATCATGATGCTGCGCCAGTGGGGCGAACGCTGGGCCGGCCCCTGGGGGCGTGGCGGTGTGCCGCTGAAGTTGATGCATCGTGGGCACGACCATGCCCTGCGAGCACAGCTGGTCTGCGCGGATTGTGGTGAGCCGGTGGACGCACGCTCCGGCCAGGTGCTGGCCGCACCCGCAGCCCTGCGTGAACGTGAGGCCTTCGCGGCCGAGGTGGCCAGGTCCACGCCGCGGCGCGCGCGATGAACGCGGCGCCCAACCTCTTGCAAGGCCCCATCCTGCGCACGCTGGTGCGCCTGGCTGTGCCCAACGTGCTGGCCATGGTGCTGACGGTGCTGGTGGGCATCGCCGAGACCTACTACGTTGGCCGCCTGGGCACCACACCGCTGGCCGCGATGGCGCTGGTGTTCCCCTTTGCCATGCTGACCCAGATGATGTCGGCCGGCGCCATGGGCGGCGGTGTTTCGTCCGCGGTGAGCCGCGCGCTGGGTGCCGGCCAGCCGGCACGCGCTGCCGCGCTGGCGGCCCATGCCGTGCTCATCGGTGCGGCCATCGGCATCGTCTACACCGCCGTGTTCCTGCTGTGGGGCCCGCTGTTCTACGCCTGGCTGGGCGGACAAGGCCCCGTGCTGACTGAGGCCGTGGCGTACGCCGCCGTGCTGTTCAGCGGCGCGCTGATGGTGTGGCTGTCCAACACGCTGGCGTCGGTGCTGCGCGGCACCGGCAACATGCGTGTGCCGTCCGTCACCATCGTGCTGGCGGCCGTGCTGCAGATCGTGCTGGGCGGTGTGCTGGGGCTGGGCGCCGGGCCCGTGCCTTCCTTCGGCATGGTGGGCGTGGCGGTGGGGCACATCATCGCCACCACCGCCATGGTGGCTGTGTTGTGGTGGTTCCTGGCCAGCGGCCGTGCACGGGTGCAGTTGCGCTGGGCCGGCCTGCGTCTGGAGATGGGCCTGCTGGCCGACATCCTGCGGGTGGGCGCGCTGTCCTGCGTGTCGCCGGTGATGTCCGTGCTGACGGTGCTGGTCTTCACCGGCCTCATCGCGCGCCTGGGCCTGCTGCCGCTGGCCGGTTATGCCATCGGCCAGCGGCTGGAATTCCTGCTGGTGCCCGTCGCCTTCGGCATCGGCGTGGCGTCCGTCCCCATGGTGGGCATGGCCATCGGCGCGGGCGACGTGGCCCGGGCGCGCAAGGTGGCGTGGACGGCCGGTGCGCTGGCGGCCTTCAACCTGGCGCTGATCGGCGCCGTGGTGACGCTGTGGCCCGACCTGTGGGCAACGCTGTTCAGCAGCGACCCCGCCGTGCTGGACCATGCACGCCAGTACCTGCGCACCGCCGGCCCGGCCTTCCCGCTGTTCGGTTTGGGCCTGACGCTGTACTTCGCGTCGCAGGGCGCGGGGCGGGTGCTGGGGCCTGTGCTGGCGGGTACGCTGCGGCTGGTGCTGGTGGCTGTGCTGGGGTGGGTGCTGGCGGGCCGCGGCGCGGGGCCCGCGGCCTACTTCGCGCTGGTGGCCGGTGCCATGGTCGCTTACGGCTTGGCCACCGCACTCGCCGTGAAGCTGACCCCGTGGGCGCGCGCTTGACCCCCGCCTGTCTTCAGGGTCGGTAGTTCGGGTTGTCGATCAGGTCCTGCCCTGTCGCCTTGGCCGGTGCCACGAACAACTCCGGCAGCGCGTCGCGTGTCAGCCGGTCCAGCTGCTCCAGTTCCGCAGCGCTGAAGTCCAGCTGAGCCAGCGCACCCAGGCTGTCGTGCAGCTGCGCCACCGTGCGCGCACCGATCAGCGTGGACGTGACGGCAGCGTGCCGCAGCGTCCAGGCCAGGGCCATCTGCGCCAGTGACTGGCCGCGCGCCTTGGCGACCGCATTCAATTCACGGATCAGGGCCAGCTTGGTTTCGCTCAAGCCGGCGCGCACCCAGTCCAGGCGCGCTGCGCGTGAATCCTGCGGCAGGCCTTGCAGGTACTTGTCGCTGAGGAAGCCCTGCGCCAGCGGTGAAAACACGATGGTGCCCAGCCCGTGCCGCACATTGGCGTCCAGCAGCGCCGGCTCTATCCAGCGGTGCAGCAGGCTGTAGTTGGGCTGGCTGATCAGCAGCGGCACGCCCAGTCCCTGGGCGATGGCCGCGGCGCGCTCCGTCAGTTCGGGCCCGTAGTTGGAAATGCCCACGTACAACGCCTTGCCCTGCTGCACCAGGCTGGCCAGCGCGCCCACGGTTTCTTCCAGCGGCGTGTGCGGGTCCGGCCGGTGCGAATAGAAGATGTCGACGAAGTCCAGGCCCA
>JANOAM010000827.1:0-2149 GCA_031411215.1 Betaproteobacteria bacterium | reverse complement strand
CATGCGTGCCATCGAGATCAGCCAGCCCGGCAAGCCCGAGGTGTTGAAGGCCTGCGAACGGCCGCGCCCCGAGCCCAAGCCGGGTGAACTGCTGATCGCGGTGCAGGCCAGCGGCGTGAACCGGCCCGACGTGCTGCAGCGCAAGGGCCTGTACCCCATGCCGCCGGGTGTGAGCGATCTGCCGGGCCTGGAGATTGCCGGCACGGTGGCGGCGGGCTTGGCCGAAGACTTGGCCGCGGCGGATTTGCAGATCGGTGACCCGGTCTGCGCGCTGGTGGCCGGTGGTGGCTACGCGCAGTACTGCGTGGCGCCGGCCGGCCAGTGCCTGCCCATTCCCAAAGGTCTGGACATGGTGCAAGCCGCCAGCCTGCCGGAGACCTTCTTCACCGTCTGGCAGAACGTGTTTGCCATCGCCAAGTTGCAAGCCGGCGAGACATTGCTGGTGCAGGGCGGCAGCAGCGGCATTGGCGTCACCGCCATCCAGTTGGCGAAGGCCCTGGGTGCGAAGGTGATCGTCACCGCAGGCACCGACGACAAGTGCGCGGCCTGCGTAGCGCTGGGTGCAGACCATGGCATCAACTACAAGACGCAGGACTTCGTCGCCGAGGTCAAGAGCCTCACCAACGGGCGCGGTGTCAATGTCGTGCTGGACATGGTGGGCGGTGCCTACATCGGCCGTGAGGTGGAGTGCCTGGCCGACGACGGGCGCCTGGCGCTGATCGCCACGCAAGGCGGCAACGCCAGCCAGTTCGACTGCGGCCTGGTGCTGCGCAAGCGCCTGTCCATTGCCGGCTCCACGCTGCGCCCCCGCACCGTGGCCTACAAGACCGAACTGGCCAAGAGCCTGCGCGCCACGGTGTGGCCGCTGATCGAGGCCGGCACCATCAAGCCCGTCATCCACCAGGTGTTCCCGGCCGACCAAGCCGCGGCGGCGCATGCGCTGATGGAGACCAGCACCCATGTCGGCAAGATCGTGCTGACCTGGGCCTAGCTTTCGAATGACGCTGAACAGGTGAGCCTCATGCGACGCCAACTCGTGGTCGGCAACTGGAAGATGCATGGCAGCCGCGCCGCCAACGCGGAACTGCTGACCGGCATCCTGGCCGCGCGCCCCTTCACCGCCGACGTGGCGGTGTGCGCGCCCTTTGTGTTCCTCAGCGAAGTCGCGGCCACGCTGGCCGCGACCGACATGCGTTGGGGCGCGCAGGACGTGTCCGCGCACGAGCAAGGTGCCTACACCGGGGAGGTGTCTGCGGCCATGCTGCACGAACTGGGCTGCCGCTACACGCTGGTCGGCCACAGCGAGCGTCGTGCGCTGCACGCTGAAAGCGACGAACTGGTGGCGCAGAAGGCGCAGGCGGCACTGGCCAAGGGCGTGACGCCCATCGTCTGCGTCGGCGAGACGCTGGCCGAACGTGACGCCGGCCAGACCGAAGCCGTGGTCAAGCGCCAATTGGCGGCGGTGATCCACAAGCTGGCGCACTGCGCGGCGGAAATGGTCGTCGCCTACGAGCCGGTGTGGGCCATAGGTACCGGACGCACCGCAACACCCGAACAGGCGCAGGCCGTGCACGCCGTGCTGCGTGCGCAACTTCAAGCCGTCACGGGCCATGGCGAGCGCATGACCATCCTCTACGGCGGCAGCGTCAAGCCCGACAACGCGGCCACGCTGTTTGCGCAAGCAGACATTGACGGCGGCCTCATTGGCGGCGCTGCATTGAAGGCGGCCGACTTCGTCGCCATCTGTCGAGCAGCGCGCTAGCCGCGCGCTGCGTGTCGTCCGGCGCATCGAAGCACACCACAACACATCGAATCCCTGGAGTTCCAAGAATCATGCAAATCTGGATGACCCTGATCCTGGCCGTGCAGCTGCTGTCCGCGCTGGTGATGATCGGCCTGGTGCTGATCCAGCACGGCAAGGGCGCAGACATGGGCGCGTCTTTCGGCAGCGGTGCGTCGGGCAGCCTGTTCGGTGCCACCGGCAGCGCCAACTTCCTGTCGCGCAGCACGGCGGCCTGCGCCACCGTGTTCTTCGTCGCGACGCTGACGCTTGCGTTCGTCGCGAACGACCGCTCGCGTCCGTCGACGGGCAGCGTGCTCGATCGCCCGGCCGTCAGCGCACCGGCGGCCAGTGAGCCCGCGACCGGCG
>JANOAM010000826.1:0-18786 GCA_031411215.1 Betaproteobacteria bacterium | reverse complement strand
GTCACCTTCGCGCTGCTGGACATCGAACGCCGCCGCCAGGCCGAGGTGCACATCGCGCAGGCCCAGGCGTCCTTGCAGCGTGTCATCGAAACCGCGCCGCTGGCCATGGCGCTGTTCGACGCGCAGACCCTGCGTGTGCAGCAGCTGAACCTGACGGCCACGTCCTTCTTCGGCAAGCCGACCGAAGAACTGCTGGGCGCCACACCGGAAGAGTGCTGCCCGCCCGACCTGGCGCTGGCACTGCGCGGCTGGCTGGCGGCCGTGGCCACGGGTGGCCCGCGGCGGCAGTTCGAGTGGAAGGAAGACGGTGAAGCACGCCGCACCTGGGACTGCCGTTTTGCGCCGCTGGAAGAAGCCGGCCAGGCGCCCACGCAGCTGCTGATGGTGGCCACCGACGTGACCGAGCAGCGTGCCGCCGAACAGGCGCGCCTGCAGGCCGCCATCGACCAGCGCGAGGTGCTGGTGCGTGAGGTGCACCACCGCATCAAGAACAACCTGCAGGGCGTGGCAGGCCTGCTGCAGCAGACGGCGGCGCGCAACCCGGACGTGTCGCTGGTGCTGGGCGAAGCCGTCGGCCAGGTGCAGGCCATTGCGCAGGTCTACGGCCTGCAGGTGGGTGCGCGCGGCCCACTGGCGGCGGCCAGCCTGGTGCAGGGCATTGCGTCGTCGGTGCAGCGCACGTTCGGCTGCGTGATCCGCTCGCAGGTCATGGGCGAGGTGCCGCACGAACTGCCGGAAGCCGAGTCCATTCCCTTTGCGCTGGTGCTCAACGAACTCCTGACCAACGCCGTCAAACACGGCAAGGGCGGTGAACTGCTGTGCGAACTGGCTGCGCAGGAAGACGGCATCGTCTTGCGGGTGTCGGGCCAGGGCCGCCTGCCCGAAGGCTTTGACCTGTCGCACCTGCGCGCTGGCGTGGCCGGCTTGGGTCTGGTGCGCGCCTTGCTGCCACGCCGTGCGTCGCGCTTCACGCTGACACAGGAAGGCGAACGTGTGGTCGCGCAAGTGGACCTGTTGCCGCCCGCTGTGCGGCTGCCGGTGGCCGCTGCCCGGGGTGGCTGATCAGCGACAATCCGGCGCATGAGCGCATCTGCACCCGCCGCCGTGTCCGCTGCCGTATCTGTCAGCACGGCGGCCCCCGTGCCCGGCAGCAAGGGGCGTGTACTGGTCGTGGACGACGACCGGCTGGTGCTGGCCACCGTGAGCCACGGCCTGTCCCAGGCCGGTTATGACGTGATCGACGCCGACAACGGTGACGACGCCATCCTGCTGGCCCGCGAGCACCGGCCCGAACTGGCCTTGCTGGACATCCGCATGGAAGGCAAGAGCGGCTTCGACGTGGCCGAGACACTGCGTGACGCCTACGGCATTCCCTTCATGTTCCTGTCGGCCTTTGCCGACGAGGCCACGCTGGCCACGGTGAAGAGCCTGGGCGCGCTGGCCTACCTGATCAAGCCGCTGGAAGTGGGGCAGATCGTGCCGGCGGTGGAGGCGGCGTTCGGGCGGCTGCGCAGCGCTGCGGCGCCTGCCGTGGCCGCGCCTGCATCTGTGGTCGCAGGCGACGCGCTGACCGACCCCGTGCCGCTGGCCGTGGGTGTGCTGATGCACCGCTACTCTCTGTCGCGCACTGAAGCGATGCGCCGCCTGCAGCGGCTGGCCGACGAGCAGAAGCTGTCACCGGCTGCGCAAGCTGAACGGCTCCTGTCTGCGGTGGAAGAACTGGCCCGGACGGCCTAGCTCAATCTGTCAATCAGGCAGCGTGAAGAAGAAGGTCGCGCCGCGGCCGGGTTCGGATTCCGCCCAGATCTGCCCACCGTGGCGCTGGATGATGCGTCGCACCGACGCCAGCCCTACACCGTGGCCGGCAAAGTCGCTGGCGCTGTGCAGGCGCTGGAACAGGCCAAACAGCCGGTCGGCCGACCGCATGTCAAAGCCGGCGCCGTTGTCGTGCACCGCAAAGGCCGGCTTGCCGGCCTGCGTGCTGGCCTGCAGCGAAATGCGCGCCTGCACCACCTTGGCGCTGTACTTGAAGGCGTTGCCCAGCAGGTTTTCCAGCACCAGGCGCAGCAGCGTCGGATCGCCAGCGGCGGTCAGGCCGGGTGTGATGTCGAATTCGACCTCGCGTTCGGGTGCGCCGCGCTGGAGGTCGTCGACCACAAAGCTGGCCAGTTGCGACAGGTTGACGCGCTGGCGGGCCAGCGGCTGTTGTGACAGCTGGGCCAGGGTCAGCAGCGCGTCGATCATCAGGTTCATGCGCGCCGCGGCGCCCAGCACACGTTCCAGGTGGTCGTTGCCGACACGGTCCAGCACGCGCCCGTAGTCTTCCTTGACGATGCGCGTGAAGCCTTCGACGACCCGTATGGGCGCCCGCAAGTCGTGTGACAGCGTGAAGCTGAAGGCGTCGCCTTCCGCGCGGTTGGGGTCCTCGTTGCCAGCCGCCGCCGGTCCCGTCAGCTTGACCAGCAGCAGCGCCGCATCCGTGCCGCCTGGGGCCAAGCGCCAGCCGTCGATGTCCTGGGCAGCCCCCGGCTTGCCGGGTGTCGCGGCCAGCAGGGCTTCCAACACACTGGGCGGCAGCGGGCCGCGGGCTTCATGGACCAGCCGGCCTTGCAGGCCCGCGGGCCACAGCACGCGTGCCGCTTCGTTGGCCTGGTGCAGGGCCCATCCCGTTGACGTGGACCGCAGCATCCAGGCCGGACCGGGCAGCGCGGCCATCGCGGCGGCCGACAGGCTGGCGGCCTGCTGCAGCGCGTCTTCTTCGTCCAGCGGGCGGGCGGCACCGCTGTAGCCGTCGAAGGCGCCACAGTCGTTCCAGCGGGGCACGGCGTGCAGTTCCCAGTGCTGGTTGCCGTTGACGGGCTCGGACACCCGGACACGCAAGTCCGCAAAGGCTTGGCAGGTCTTCAAGCGGCTGGCGAGGTTGCTGTCGGCGAACAGTGCGCACTGCGCCGTCTGCACCTGGCCGGGGCCAGTCCAGTGCACCAGATGGTGATCAGCATCGGTCTGCCAATGCCAGCCGGATTGCAGTTGTTCGCTGCGGCGCTGGGCTTCACGGGCCTGGCGCAGGTCGCGTTTCAGCGCTTCGCGCGTGCGAGCAGCGCCCCATGCGTAGGCCAGCCCGGCAGTCAGGGGCAAGGCCAGCAGCAGGGCCCACGAGAGGACAGTGCCGTGGCCAGCCAGATCGGGGAAGGGCATGGCTCGATTGTAGGGAGGCCCCCGTACCCAGGCTCAAGTTCAGGTCCCCGGGGCCGAAAGTGAACCCAACAAGGACACGCAGAAGCCTGACGCTGTGCCACGATGGTGCGGCGTTGTTATCCTCGGCCCGCCTCAGGAACCATCCCCGTGCCCACCGCGATGAACATGCCCAACCCGCCTGACAGCGGCCTGGACGCCCAGGCGCTGGCCCGACTGCGCGAGCTGGACCCGGACGGCCGCCTGGGCGTGGTGAACCGGGTGCTGGCCGCCTTCGAGACCTCGGTGCAGCGCATGGTCACCCAACTTGAAGCCCAGCGCGAAGCGGGTGACGTCAAGGTGGTGGCCAATGTGGCCCACACGCTCAAGTCGTCTTCTGCCAGTGTCGGCGCCCTGTCACTGTCCAGAGCCTGTGCCGACGTGGAGGCCAAGCTGCGAAAGGGTGACACATCGGCAATGCATCTCGACATCTCGCGACTTATCTCGGAAGGCCAGGCAGCACTGCTCGCTGTTGGGGCTATTCTGCGTGCCTGAGCCGACCCTGCTGATGACGCCCACCCATCCCTTCGCGGACGAGAGCCTGACGGGACCACCAGAGGTGCTTCTTGTCGATGACGACGAGGTGAACCTGCTGCTGACCTCGCTGGCCCTGCGCGAGCGTGGCTTCAAGGTCACCGAGGCTGGCAGCGGCGAACAAGCCCTGCAGGTGTTGCGCGAATTTGCCCCCGACATCATCGTGCTGGACGCCGTGATGCCAGGCGGACTGGACGGTTTCGACACCTGCCGGACGCTGCGTCACATGGCGGGCTTCGAAAGCGTGCCGGTGCTGATGCTGACCGGTCTGGACGACGACGCGTCCATCACCCGCGCCTACGAGGCCGGCGCCACCGACTTCTACGTCAAGGCCGCGCAATGGAGCCTGCTGGCCGGGCGTCTGCAGTACCTGCTGCGCAGTTCTCGCACCCGCATCGAACTGGAGCGCAGCCGCGCCAAGCTGGCGCGCGCGCAGGACCTGGCGCGCATGGGCAGCTTCGACTGGGGCCGCGCCGGCGGTGGGCTGCACCTGTCGCCCGAGGCCTTGCGTGTCTTCGGCATGGGTCCCAACGAGGCTGTCACGTTGCGTTCGCTGTTGCGCATGGTGCCGCTGGACGACCGGCTCAGCCTGCTGCGCCAGTTGCATGGCGCGCTGCGCCACCAGTCGGTGCTGACCACCGACGTGCCCATCACGCTGCTGGACGGTCGCCAGCGCATCATCCACACCGAAGCCGAGCCGCAGTTCAACGACCACGGCCAGGGCTCGGGCTACACCGGCATCGTGCAGGACGTGACCGACCGCCGCCAGGCCGAGGACAAGATCCGCCAGCTGGCCAACTTCGACTCGCTGACCGGCCTGCCGAACCGCCGCCAGTTGATCTGGCGCGCTGAAAAGGCGCTTGAGCAGGCACGCCGCATGCAGCACCAGTTTGCGCTGCTGCTGATCGACCTGGACCGCTTCAAGACCATCAACGACACCCTGGGCCATGGCGCCGGTGACGAACTGCTGGTGGAAGTGGGCCGCCGCCTGCGTTCCTGCGTGCGCCACAGCGACCAGGTCATGGAAGGCACGCTGGAAGCCGCTGGCGTGCGTTCGCACCGTGCGCTGGAGGCCGTGGGCCGGCTGGGTGGTGACGAATTCGTGGCCTTGCTGCCCGAAGTGGCTGACGACCGCGACGCCGAACGTGTCGCACAGCGTGTGCTGGAAAGCCTGCGTGAACCGATCTTCGTGAGCGGCCAGGAATGTTTCGTGACCGCCAGCGTGGGCGTGGCCATCTACCCGCGTGACGGCGACACCGTCGTTGACCTGCTGCGCAATTCCGACGTGGCCATGTACTCCGTCAAGGCGCAGGGCCGCAACAGCGCCACGATCTACAGCCCGCAATTGGCTGGCCGCGGCCGCGAGAAGCTGGAACTGGAAACCGCGCTGCACCGGGCCATTGAACGTGACGAACTGGTGCTTCACTACCAACCCAAGATCGACGTGCGCGCGTCGCGCATGGTCGGCGCTGAAGCGCTGATGCGCTGGCAGCGTGGCGGCAAGCTGGTGCCGCCGGGCGAATTCATTCCCCTGGCTGAGGATACGGGCCTGATCGTGCCGCTGTCCGAATGGGCGCTGCGGGAAGCCGCGCGCCAGGCACGGCAGTGGCAGGACAACTTCGGCTTTGACGACGCCATCGCAGTCAACCTGCCCAGCCGCTTGTTTGAACGCAGCGACCTGGTTGAACACATCCACCAGTGCGTCACGCAGTTTGGCGTGCCGCACCGGGTGATCCACCTGGAGATCACCGAAGACAACCTCATGAAGGAGCTGCAGAACGTCATCCCGTCTCTGCACCGCCTGAACGAGATTGGCGTCGAGATCTCCATCGACGACTTCGGCACGGGTTACTCCAGCCTGGCCTACCTGACGACGCTGCCTATCTCCGAACTGAAGATCGACCGCAGCTTCGTGCGCGACCTGGGCATCACGCCGCAGAGCAGCGCGGTGGTCACGGCCATCATCGCCCTGGCGCGCTCGCTGGGGCTGCGTGTGGTGGCCGAAGGCGTGGAAACTTTGCGCCAGATGGAAGTGCTGCACCGGCTGGGCTGCGGCGTCATGCAGGGCTTCCTGTTCAGCCGTGCCGTGCCGCCAGACGAGCTGCAGCGCTGGCTGGAACAAACCGTGCTCCCGCGCAAGGCGCCCTGGATAGGCAACGCCTCCAACAAGCGCGGTGAAGAAGAGAGCGACGCGGCCGCCATGGCGGCCGGCCGGCGCCAGCATTAGGCGGGCCGCACGTGGCTGACATGGGCCGCGCGGGGGGCGCCGCGCCGGCGGTGCTCGCCAAGGGCGCACTGCGCCGGCTGGCCCAGTCGCAGCAGGAACCGACGCCAGAAAACTACGCCAAGGCCTATGCCGAGGAAAGCGGCCAGCCGTCTGCGCCCAACGACGCGCGCGCCGCCGGCCCGGCCTGGGCCGCGCTGGTGGAACGGCTGGCGCGCAACCTGGAACGCGGTGGCAAGCAGTGGACGGGCGCACGCCGCAAGGAAAGTCTGCAGCGTGTGCTGGACGGCAGCCGCAGCGACGCCAACCGCCTGTTGCAGCGGCTGCAGTCGCTGATGCAGGCATGGGAAACGGACCAGCCGTCCGATCCCGCCGCCACAGGCATCGAAGATCCGCCCTTGCCGCAGGCCAGCGTGCCTGTGGTGGACCTGTCGAACTGGCCACCGCTGGTGCAGGCACTGGAAGGTACGGTGCGTGCGGCGCTGGGCACGGCCCAGCCGCGTGCGGCAGAGTTGGCCGACCGCCTGGCGTTGCTGGCGGCCACCGTGGCGGCCGAGGGCGCCCAGCCCGGGCCCGTGGCCGCCATTGCGGAAGTCTGCGAGCAGGCGCGCAGGCTGCTCGGCCACGGCCACCAACTGGTCGCCCAACTCACCGAGCTGTGCCGCGGCCTCGCCGGTGGCCTGGCCGAACTGACCGAGGACGACAGCTGGGTGCGCGGCCAGTGTGAACGCCTGGCCCAGGCCCTTGACGGGGACCCCAGCCTGCGCGACCTGCGGTCTGCTGCCGTGTTGCTGGACGACACACGCCAGCGCCAACAGCACGTCCAGGACGACCGCCGCGCGGCGCGTGATGCGCTGAAGCAGCTGATACAGGACATGCTGCTGGAAGTGGGTGAACTGGGTGGACACACCAGCCGCTTTCAGCAGGCCACGGCGGCGCATGCCGAAGCCATTGCGGGTGCCGAGTCCCTGGAGAGCCTGGCCAGCGTCGTGAAGGACCTGCTCCAGGACGCGCACACGGTCCAGGCCGCTGTGGCCAGGTCGCAGGAAAAGCTGCAGGCCGACCGGACACAGGCACTGGAACTGGAAACCCGCGTGCGCGAACTGGAAGGCGAACTGCGGCGCCTGTCGGACGAGGTCTCCACCGACTTGTTGACGCAAGTGGCCAACCGCCGCGGCCTCATGCAGGCCTTCGAGGCCGAGAGCGCACGCGCCACGCGCGACCCGGTGCAGCTGCTGGCCGTGGCCCTGATCGACATCGACAACTTCAAGAAGCTCAACGACACCCTGGGCCACGCCGCGGGCGATGTGGCGCTGAAGACCCTGGCCGCGGCCGTGAAGGAGCGCCTGCGGCCGGTGGACCACCTGGCCCGCTTCGGTGGCGAGGAGTTCGTGGTGCTGCTGCCCGGCACAGATCTTGAAGAAGCCCAGCAGGCCCTGACCCGCCTGCAGCGCAGCCTGACGGAAGCACTCTTCCTGCACGAAGGCCGTGAAGTGTTTGTGACATTTTCTGCGGGTGTCACCGCGTGGCGGGCCGGCGAAGCGTTGCAGCCCGCACTGGAACGCGCCGACGAAGCACTCTACGAAGCCAAGCGCACGGGCAAGAACCGAACTTGCGTGGCTTGAGCGCCGGATTTTGGGCGGTCGTGGCCGCTGGACGGCACCTGACACGCTTGTCGCCTTTGGACACAACATTGACTCAAGCGACACCGATACTGCGTCGAGAACAGACGCTGTGGTGGGCTAGTCCCATGCGTCGGCACCCATAGAGCACCCATGAGCCCCATAGCCAAGTTTTTCAATCCGATTCGTCGCGCCGCAGCCGCTTTCTTCAAACACGACCTGGCCTTGAAGCGCGAGCGAGACGGCCTGCACATCGTGCTGGAAGCCAAACCGGCGGAAAGCGCCAGCGCGGCCTCCAAGGACACGGCGAAGAAGAAGCCCAAGTCCAAAAAGGGTGAGCGCGAAATGGCCCTTGAACGCAAGGCCGCCGAAGAGTTGAAGCTGATGCGCCAACAACTGGCCGAGCTCCTGAACGAAGTGCCCGAAACCCGCCTGACGATGCGCCATCTGGTGATGGTGGAACACGCACTGGGCAAGAAGGGCGTGCGTGTGCTGCACAAGCTGCCGCTGGAAGTGCTGCAGCGTGCGCACGAACAGCTGGAGGGCCTGGTGACCAACTGGTCGCCTGTCGGCCTGGCCAGCTTGCGGTCCAAGATGGCCGTGGCCATCCTGGACCGCGAACACATGGACCCGGCGCAGACCGAGGCCGACGCCTACCGCACCGCCGCCGTCGTGGACCCCATGGACGCGTTGTCGGACCCGCGGTCCGAACAGCCCGAGGTGGAAGAGGTCAGCGACGACGATGCGCTGGCCGCGGCCTATGCCGCCCTGGGCAACATCGCGCCTTCGGGTGAGATCGTGTTCCAGGGTGAACTGGGGTCCAAGTCGGCCAAGGCCGTGGCCCCGCCGACACCGCGCGCGGGTGAACACACGGGCGAGATCAAACTGCGCGAATTGGAGGCCTGATCCAGGCCGTCCACTGCTCAAGTGCGCCGGCCCTTGTGCCGAAGACAAGGTGCCAGGCATGTTGTGACCAGCCCGTTTTGGGCGCGTGACCTCAGGCCGCACTTCACGATCCACCCGGGCGGGCGCCCGGTGGCGCAGCAGCTTGCCCTTCAGGACGGCCTCATGAAAATTCGTACCAAGCTCACAACCGCCTTCTCCGGCCTTGCCATCCTGGTCCTCGTCGTTTCCGCGCTGGCGCTTGCCGCGCTGTCCGCTGCCAACGACCGCTTCAGCGCCTACGTGCAGGGCATACGGGCACGCGCGGCCGCAGCCACTGAAGTTCGTGACGCGGTCGACCAGCGTGCCATCGCGGCGCGCAACCTCGTGCTCGTGACCAAGGCGGCGGACCTGGCGTCCGAGAAGGCGGCGGTCACCAAGGCACACCAGCAAGTCGGCGCCAACATGGCCAAGCTCAAGGCCCTCATGGCCGCCGCAACGGACGCCAGTGACCAGGCGCGCAGCCTGGTCGTCGAGATGGACAAGATTGAGTCCCAGTACGCGCCCGTGGCGCTGGCTATCGTCGATCTGGCGCTGGCCGGCAAGAAAGACGAAGCCATTGCCAAGATGAACGAAGAGTGTCGCCCGCTGCTGGCCGCCTTGGTGGACACCGCCCTGCGCTACGCCGAGGTCGCCCGCAGCCGTGAACAGGACTTGCTGCAGGAAAGCGCAGCCTCGTACGCGCTGCAACGCAACTTGCTCATCGCAGCTTGCCTGCTCGCATTGATCGCGGCTGCGGTGGCCGGGACCATGATCACGCGGGCCATCACCCGGCCCCTGGAAGAAGCGGTGCGTGTTGCCGAACAGGTCGCGGCGGGAGACTTGTCCACCCGCATCGTGGCCCATGGCAACGATGAGATTGGCATGCTGTTCAAGGCGCTCGGCGGCATGACGCACAGCCTGGAGGGCATCGTCGCGCAAGTCCGGGCCACCACCGAGAGCATCGCGACCGGTTCCAACCAGATCGCATCGGGCAATTCCGATCTCAGCCAGCGCACCGAGCAGCAAGCCAGCGCCCTGGAAGAGACGGCCGCCTCCATGGAGCAGCTCAACGCCACGGTCAAGCAGAACGCCGACAACGCGGTGATGGCCAACCAGCTGGCGCAGGGCGCATCAACAGTCGCCAAACAAGGCGGTCAGGCGGTGAGCGAGGTGGTGCAGACCATGCACGCGATCACCGAAAGCAGCAGGAAGATCGCCGACATCATTGGCGTCATTGACGGCATCGCCTTCCAGACCAATATCCTGGCGCTGAATGCCGCCGTCGAGGCCGCCCGTGCCGGCGAGCAGGGCCGCGGTTTTGCCGTGGTGGCCACGGAAGTGCGCAGCTTGGCCAGCCGCAGCGCGGAGGCCGCCAAAGAGATCAAGTCCTTGATCGCGACCAGCGTCTCCCGCGTGGAGCAGGGCACCGCGCAGGTCGACAAGGCCGGCTCGACCATGACTGAGATTGTGCGCTCCATCGAGCGCGTCACCAGCATCATGGGCGAGATCAGCTCCGCCAGCCGCGAGCAGAGCACCGGTGTGGCGCAGGTTGGCGAGGCTGTCAGCCAGATGGACCAGGTCACCCAGCAGAACGCCGCGCTGGTTGAGCAAAGTGCCGCCGCCGCCGAGAGCTTGAAGCAGCAGGCGCAGCAGTTGGTGCAGGCCGTCGCCGTATTCAAGCTGGCGCCAGCCGGCGCTTGAGTCCCGGGGACGGCCGGCACAGCCGGCACGTCGTCAGCCCTCGGGCGGTTCGGGCAGCCAGTCCGTCATGCCTGCTTGGCGGCCCCGGCCAGCTTCCTTGGCCCGGTACAGCTGGTTGTCCGCACGCGCCACCAGCTCGCGCCAGCCCTCCGTGCCGTGGATGCCGAAGGCCACGCCGACACTGGCGCCAATGCAGATACGGTGCTTGCCTGCCAGGAAAGGCGTGCCAGCCGCCACGATCACCTTGTCGGCGACCAGTTGCGCATGGTTCACCTCGCGCAGGCCGAACAAGAGCAAGGCAAACTCGTCACCACCCAGGCGCGCAACCAGATCGGTAGGCCGCACGGCGGCCTGCACTCGCTGCCCGAATTGCTTCAGCACCTCGTCACCGGCCTGGTGCCCGAACCGGTCGTTGACCGGCTTGAAGTGATCCAGGTCGGCGTAGAGAAGCGCCATCTGCGCCCCTCGGCCCTCCTGGACTTCCAACTCGATGCGTCGTTCAAACCCCGCCCTGTTGAGCAGACCCGTCAGCGCGTCGCGTTCGCTGAGCTTGAGCAGACGGCTCTGCTCCTGGCGGTGCAGCGTGATGTCCTGGCCGACGCCTATGAAGCCATCGACCAGACCGCCCTCGACGATCAAGGGCGTGTAGCTCAAGGCCAGGTTGCGGCCGTCGCCGCGCCGCTTGGGGTTCACGCGTTCGAACTGAACGGTTTCGCCGGCCAGTACCCTGTCAATCCAGGCTTGGCTGCGCTCCAGGTCTTCCTGGCCCAGCACCTCGGCCAGACTTCTGCCCACGATCTGCTCCCGCGGCAGATCGATCCAGCGTTCAAAGGCGCTGTTGACCAACCGGTAGCGGCAGTCAGAGCCGACCACCGCAACGATGGCTGGCGTGGCCTCGGTGACCGCGCGCAACGTGGCCGTCTGCATCAGCATCGATTGCCGCGCCTCAGTCGCTTCCGAGATGTCGCGCATCACGGCGGAATACCGGGCGACGCGTCCCGCGGCGTCCTTGTGCGCAATCACCATGTGGCTCACCGGCAGCTCGCGCTGGCCTGCAGCGTGCACGGTGGTCTCGCCCACCCAGACACCGGCGGTCTTGACGGCAGGCAAGATCACTTCCGCAAAACGCCGGTTCGTGGCTTCGGTATTGAACTCGGCGAAGTTGCGGCCTTTGAAGGGCTCGTCAGGCGCGAAGCCCGTGGCCGCACGCGCCGCCGGGTTCATGTAGCTGATCTGGCCCCGCCAGTCGGTCTGCACCACATAGTCGGTGGTGTTCTCGATGATGGCCGTGAGCTCGCGACGCGCCTGCTCAGACCGGTTGCGTTCGCTGATGTCGCTGGTGGTCGTGAAGACGCCCCGGACCTCGCCGCGTTCATTCAGATCAGGCAGCAACTGGCATTCCACGTGCAGCGGTCCATTGGGCCCCGGCTCGTCGAACTCGAAGTGTTGAGCCTGGCCTGCAAGCGCCAGCCTCAGGTGGCGCTGCAACTCAGCTGGTTGGGCGCCGGTAATCTCTTCGCGCGTACGCCCCAGGATCGCGTCACGGCCAACGCCAAAGTGCCGCACGCCGACTTCGTTGACAAAGCGGTATCGCAAGTGTGGGTCGATGTAGCCGACTTGCTGCGGCAGGCTGTCGGCGAGCAGGCGCAGGAAGTGCTCGTTGTCGGCCACACGCTGCTCCAGGCGCTTGCGTTCGCTGATGTCCTGGAAAGCTCCGATCAGGCGCACCGCCGCGCCGTCATGGAATTCGACTTCGCCCTGCGCACGGACCCAGATCGATCGGCCCTTGGCGGTGACAAAGGGCAGTTCCAGGTCCCAGGAAGGCCCGCCCGCGATGGCCGCCTGCACGGCTTCGCGGACCACCTTCTGGGCATCGGGCGCGTAGAACTCGATGGCGTTTTCCAGCGTGGGCACGAAGCCCGGCTCCACCTCGTGGATGGCACGGGTCTGTTCGGACCAGGCTACCGCACCGGTGGCCAGATCGAACTGCCAGCCACCGACGCCCGCGACGCGGCCGGTTCGCCGCAAGAAGCTTTCGCTTTCTCGCAACGCGTGCTCTGCACGCTTGCGTGCGCTGACGTCGCGGCCGACCGAGTGCAGCAGCGCTTGCCCTTCAGCATCGAACTGCCGCGAGTTCGTCCAGGCGAACCACTGGTCGTCGCCCGTGTGGTTGGACATCCGGTTCTCGGCGATCAGGCTCTCGCCGGTGGCGAGCACCCAGTCGATGCGCTTACGCACCAGTTCGCGGTCTGCGGTCTCCACGTAGTCGAACAGGTTGGTCCCGAGAATGGACGCGACATCGCTGTCGAAGTGTTGCGCATAGGCCGGGTTGACATAGGTGAGCGTGCCGTCTGGCCGCGCCTGGGAGACCAGTTCGGTGTGGGCGTCCAGGATGGCGCGGTGACGTGCTTCGCTCTTCGCCAGTTCCTCTTCGTGGCTGCTGCGCACGCTGAGCGAACGCTCGATGAGCGCATGGCGCATTTCCAGCGCCTGCACGGCTATCTGCGCCAGCGCTTCCAGCTGCCGGCCTTGATCCGGCGTCAGGCGGCGGGCCTGGCGGTCGATGACGCACAGCGTGCCGATGCGCACACCGTCGGAAAGCACCAGCGGTGCGCCCGCATAGAAGCGGATGTCGGGTTCGCCCAAGACCAGCGGGTTGTCGGCAAAGCGGCCGTCCAGCAGCGCGTCCGGCACCTCGAACAGCGTGTCGCCATGAATGGCGTGGGCGCAGAAGGCGACATCGCGCGGCGTTTCGTTCACGCCGGGCAGGCCGACGTTGGCCTTGAACCACTGCCGTTCACTGTCGATCAGGCTCACCAACGCAATCGGCACGCCGCACAGCTGCGTAGCGAGCCGGGCCAGGCTGTCGAACACGGGCTCGGGCTCCGTGTCCAGAACCACCAGCTCACGAAGCCGCTTCAGGCGGTCGATCTCGTTCTGTGGAATGGGCGCGGCCATGGTCGCAAGGATGGTAGTTCTGGCGGAAGCGGTGAGATTCGAACTCACGGACGGTTGCCCGTCGCCGGTTTTCAAGACCGGTGCCTTAAACCGCTCGGCCACGCTTCCTGCAGGGCACGGATTCTAGGCGCCCGCCGAGACGGGCTCTGTTCAGCCCGGTTGCTGAGCCTGATCGCAGTGCACCTGCAGCCAGTCGCGCCGGCCGCCGTCCACGCGCACAGCGCTGAGACACCCGCCCCAGACGCAGCCCGTATCGGTGGCCAGCAGGTCGGAGCGGTTGACGGCACCCAGCGTGCTCCAGTGGCCGAAGGCCATGGGCTGGCCGGCGGTGGCGCGCCCCGGGACATCGAACCAGGGCACGAAGCCTTCGGGCGCCGCGCCAGCGCCTTCCTTGGTCTTGAAGTCCAGCGTGCCGTCTGCGCTGCAAAAGCGCATGCGCGTGAGTGCATTGATGACGAAGCGGGCGCGGTCCGCACCTTGCAGCGTGTCCAGCCAGCGGCTGGGTTCGTTGCCGTACATCTGCGGCAGGAAGTGCGCCAGGTCCGGCCCGCGCAGCAGGCTCTGCACTTCGCCGGCCAGGGCCAGCGTCTGCTCGGCGGTCCACTGCGGCGGCACGCCGGCGTGCACACACAGCCAGCCGGACTCCATGCAGGCCAGGTCCTGCTGGCGCAGCCAGTCCAGCCAGGCGCCAGCTTGTGGGTGGTCCAGCACGTCGCCAAAGGTGTCGCCGCGGTGCAGTTGGCGCACGCCTTGCGACACGGCCAGCAGGTGCAGGTCGTGGTTGCCCAGCAGGCAGCGTGCGGCCGCGCCCAGGGCCACCAGACGCTGGATGACGGCCAGCGAAGCCGGCCCGCGGTTGACCAAGTCGCCCAGCAACAGCAGCCGGTCACGCGACGGCGAAAAGTCCAGCGTCTGCAGCAGGCGGTGCAGCGCATCGTCGCAGCCCTGCACGTCGCCCACGAGATAGATCATGCGGTGATTCTGCTACGCTCCGCGCCCTCTTCACGACATCCGCTGCGAGCCTCAAGCAGGGCCAGCGGCGCGCATGGACCTATCGCTGCTCGTCTTCCTGATCCTGCTGAACGGGATCTTCGCCATGTCCGAGATGGCCCTCACCGCCAGCCGCAAGGCGCGTTTGCAGGTGATGGTGGAAAGCCGGGAGCCCGGCGCGCAGGCCGCCATGGACCTGCACGAGAACCCGACGAAATTTTTGTCGACGGTGCAGATCGGCATCACGTCCATCGGCGTGCTCAACGGCATCGTCGGCGAGAGCGCCTTCGCCGACCCCTTTGCGCATTGGCTGGTGCAGACCTTCGGGCTGAACGAGCGCACGGCCAGCTTTGGCGCCACGGCGTTGGTGGTGGTGACCATCACCATCCTGACCATCATCTTTGGCGAACTGGTGCCCAAGCGCCTGGGCCAGATGTACCCGGAGTCCGTGGCGCGCCTGGTGTCGCGGCCGATGAACGTCCTGTCGATGGTGGCGCGCCCGCTGGTGGTGCTGCTGAGCCTGTGCACCAATGGCGTGTTGCGGCTGATGGGCATCCGGGGCGGGCCTTCTCGGGCGGTGACGGAAGAGGAGATTGCCGCCAGCCTGGAAGAGGGCCTGGACGCCGGCGTGATCGAGGCGCAGGAGCACCAGATGGTGCGCAACGTGTTCCGGCTGGACGACCGCCAGATCGGGTCCATGATGATTCCGCGTGCGGAAATCGTCTGGCTGGACGAGACCGCCGGCATGGACGCCGTGCTGCAGGCCCTGGCCGAGAGCAGCCACACGCGCTACCCGGTCTGCCGCGGTTCGCTGGACGACGTGCGCGGCGTGCTCAACGCGGCCAACCTGCTGCAACCGCTGTCGCGTGGTGAGCAGCCGCAACTGGCTGAACACCTGCAGCCGGCGGTCTTCGTGCCCGAGACGCTGTCCGGCATGGAATTGCTGGACCACTTCCGCGCCGCTGGCACGGACATCGTCTTCGTGGTGGACGAATACGGCGCGGTGCAGGGCGTGATCACCGAACGCGACCTGCTGGAAGCCATCACCGGCGAATTCGGTGCGCCCACCGACGAAGACGCCTGGGCCGTGCGCCGACCCGAAGGCGGCTGGCTGATGGACGGGCTGATCCCCGTGCCGGAATTCAAGGACCGGCTGGAACTCAAGGAACTCCCTGAGGAAGACCGCGGCCGGTACAACACGCTGGCTGGCATGATCATGCTCTTGCTGGGCCGCCTGCCACGCACCGCCGACGCCGTGCTGTGGGAAGGCTGGCGCTTCGAGGTCGTGGACCTGGACGGCAAACGCGTCGACAAGGTGCTCGTCACCCGCACCGAAACCCCTGGAGAAGACTCTTGATCAATCAGAACCTGCACCGCCAGCCCGTGGCGTTGGACAGTGCCCTGCACCGCAACATGACCCTGGGTGTGCCCATCACCGACTGGAGCATGGCCAAGGAGCTCAACGCCATGTTCGTGGCGGCGGTGGAGTTTGGTGACGTGTGCCGTGAATTCCCTATCGTCTTTGTCCGAGCCGGCAAGGAGCCGGACGGCAGCGACGCCATCGCCCCCATCGCCGTGCTGGGCCTGACCCAGAACGACAACCTCTACCTCACCGGCGAACGCTGGCGTGCGCAGTACATGCCGGCCATCCTGCGCATGTACCCCTTCTGCATCGCCCGCCTGGACGAAGAGCAGTTCGCCATCTGCGTCGACACGTCCTTCTCGCGCACCAACGAAGCCGGCGGCCAGCGCGTCTTTGAAGACGACGGCAAGCCCGCGCCGCTGCTGGACGAGATGCGCAAGCAACTGGAAACGCTGGAAGCCGAGATCCAGCGCACACGCGCCGTCGGCAAGCGCCTGCAGGAGCTGGGCCTCTTGAAGGAAATGCGCTTTGACGCCACCCTGCCGGACGGCAGCCAGCACACGGTGGACGGCTTCCTGACCATTGACGACCAGAAGGCCACCGAATTGCCCGAAGCCGTGGTGTACGAACTGCACCGCAACGGCATGCTGGCCCTGATGCACATGCACTGGGTCAGCCTGGGCAACATGCGCCGCCTGGTGGACTGGCACGCCGAGCGGCGTGCCGCCGCGCCGGCGGCCTGAAGCTTCAGCCGGCCGCTGGGCCTGTCTTGGCCACGGGGCCGCGCAGGGCATCCAGCACCTGGGCAGCCTGGGGCTGGGTGCGTGCGACCCAATCATCAAAACGCTGGCGTGCGTCGGCGCCGTAGCGCTTGTAGATTTTCATGCCCACCCAGGCCACCAGGGCCAGCAGCAGCAGGGTCCTGGCGGCGCGCGCAAAGGCCACCAGCACGGCGATGCCCATGCCCAGCGCCACCCACTTGAACCACCAGGTGCCGTGGTACGTCATCGCGTTGATGAGACCCGTCAACCCGACCACGAACAGCGCCTTGAAGGGCATCACCACGGCCTGGGTCAGGTCGCGGATGGGGCGCGTGACGAACGAGAAGAGGCTCATGTGCGGTCCTTTCGGGTGGAAGCTGGAACAGTCTGAATGATGGACAAGCCCGCGTTGCCGCGCGAGGTGCCTGCGACGAACCGCATGCCGGCGGCGTGAATCGACTGCACGGGCCGCCACAATGTCTGCATCGATATGAAAGAGAGACTCCCATGACCGTACGCCTGGGCAAGCCCCGCAAGGGCAGCATCCCCATCGTCACCCTGGACCGCGCCGGCTTTGCCGCGCACAGCAAGAAGCTGGACGCCGCCGCAGCCCGCTGGGTCACCCACCTGGGCTTCAGCGGCGCGCCGGACACCCATGCGCTGGTGCCGGGTGCCGATGGCAGCGTGTCGGCCGTTCTGGCCGGCGTGCGTGGGCCTTCCGATGCCTGGGCGCTGTCCATCCTGCCCAAGGCTTTGCCGCTGGGCGCCTACCACCTGGCTGAGGACAGCCCCGTGGCCCTGGAGCCGGCCGCGGCTGCACAGTCCTGGGACCTGGGGGGCTACACCTTTGACCTCTACAAGGCCGCGCGGCGTGAGCCGGCCGAACTGTCGCTGCCGTCCAGCGCCGAGGCGCAACGCGGCCTGATCGTGGCCGCGGCCACAGCCAGCACACGTGACCTGGTCAACACGCCGGCCGAACACCTGGGTCCCGGCGCCCTGGCCGAGGCCGTGAAAATGGTGGCCAAACAGCACGGCGCCACCTTCAAGCAGACCGTGGGCGACGACCTGCTGAAAGCCGGCTTCCCCGCCATCCACGCCGTGGGCCGCGCGGCTGATGCCGCCAGCGGCCGCGCGCCGCGGCTGATCGAACTGAATTGGGGCAAGCCCAAGGCGCCGCGCATCACGCTGGTGGGCAAGGGCGTGTGTTTTGACAGCGGTGGACTGGACATCAAGGGCGCTGACGGCATGCGCCAGATGAAGAAGGACATGGGCGGCGCGGCCAACGCGCTGGGCCTGGCGCAATTGATCATGGCGCTGAAGCTGCCCGTGCAGTTGCAGCTGCTGATCCCGGCGGTGGAAAACGCCATCAGCGGCAACGCCTACCGGCCAGGCGATGTGTTCAAGACTCGCGCTGGCCTGCACATCGAGATCGGCAACACCGACGCCGAAGGCCGCGTGATCCTGTGCGACGCGCTGGCCTATGGCGCCGAAGGCAAACCGGCGCTGATGATCGACTTGGCCACGCTGACGGGCGCCGCCCGCGTGGCGCTGGGCCCGCAGCTGCCGGCACTGTTCTGCCGCAGCATTGCGCAGGCGCGTGAGCTGGTGGACCTGGGCATGCAGCAGCAGGACCCGCTGTGGCACATGCCGCTGTGGGCGCCGTACCACGGCGGCATCGAAAGCGACATCGCCGACATCGTCAACACGGGGCGCAACGCGATGGGCGGCGCCATCAACGCCGCGCTGTTCCTGGAAGACTTTGTGCCGGCCAGCCAGGAGTGGCTGCACATCGACCTGTTTGCCTGGAACGACGGCACGCGCCCGGGCCGGCCGGCGGGTGGTGAGGCGCAGACCATCCGCACGCTGCTGGCGTATCTGCAGCAGCGCTTCGGTTCTTGAGGGGCTTGTGACTGGCGGCAGGGCGGTCGGCAATTGGCATGCTTCCCGGCCGCTTTTCTGACTTTTGCGTGTCACCAAAGGCTGGCACAGTAGCCACACCTCAGGCGAAGACCGGCCGCACCAATGGGCGGAGCAACGGAACCCGTCACCGTCGCCTGGCGTCTTGACACCCCTTACTGCCCGGCCAACTAGCGTTCGCCGGGCAGTTTTCCGACCAGGTCGCGCAGCGCATCTGGCGGCACCAAAGCCCGCAGGCAGATCTGCCCCGCGGCGCACCACCACACGGCACCCGATTCCAGCCGCAGCACCCCCAGCGGTGCACCGCTGCGTTGCCACGTCAGCAGGGCCGTGGACGAGGACGCGCCAGCGACCAGGGTTTCATCCGCCAGCAGCCAGCGGCCGCGGGTGAGTGTGGCCAGCTGCTGCAACCAGGTGGCGTCCGGCACGGCGGCCGTTGAACGTGGCTGCCAGGCCAGTTGGTCGCCGGGCAGCAGTGGCGGCAGGACGGCCGGCGTGGGACGAGCGACCAGGGTCTCGGCCATCGGCGCGCGAGCGGCGGGCGCGGCGGCCCCTGCCGCC
>JANOAM010000825.1:0-5980 GCA_031411215.1 Betaproteobacteria bacterium | reverse complement strand
GGATTTCGGTCAGCTCCAAGGCACCCGGGATGGAGCCGCTGAAGAACTTGCGGCCCATCACGTCCACGAAGGTCAGGCCCATGATGCCGAACAGTGCCAGCGCGGCCAGCAGGCCGCACAGCGAAACCAGCAGCTTCTTCAAGCGCAGCGGTCGGTCAGGACCTACTGGAGTTTGGCGATGTCGGCGCGGAACGCACCCAGCGCCTTCTTGGGCTCCTTCATGCCCTTGGCCTCGGCCGCCTTGGCCCAGGTGTCCACCAGACCGTCGGTCTTGTCGGCCACCGCCTTGACGAAGTTGGCGTCGGCCTTGCTCATCTGCACGCCCGCGGCCTGCATGAAGGCCAGGCCACGCCGGTCCACCTTGTCCCAGGCCTTGCCGAACATGCGCGCGGCCATTTCGCCGGAGAGTTCGTCCACCACCTTCTTCACGTCGGGCGGCAGCTTGTCGTAGGTGGCCTGGTTCATCACGAAAACGAAGCTGGTGTTGTACAGGCCGCCCGGGAACTGCGTGCCGTACTTGATGACCTTGTCGATCTTGAAGCTCTCCACGCTTTCCGCGGGGAACAGCGTGCCGTCCATGACGCCGGTGGACAGCAGTTCATAACTTTCCGGCGCGGGCTTGAGCGTCACGTTCATGCCCAGGGCCTTGCTGATCTCGTTGACCATGCCGCCACCGACGCGCCACTTCAGGCCTTGCAGGTCTTCAATCTTGGTCACCGGGCGCTTGGTGTTGAAGACGATGCCGGGCCCGTGCGTGAACACGGTGATGACCTTGACGCCCTTGTGCTCGTCGGCCATGGCCGGCGTGCGTGCGTACAGGCGCTGGAAGGCCACTGACACCGGCTCCGAGCTGTTGCCCAGGAACGGGAATTCCGCGATCTGCGTGGTGACAAAACGGCCCGGCGTGTAGCCGTGCACCGTGAAGGACAGGTCGGCCAGGCCGTTGCGAACGGAGTCCAGCGTGGCCGGCGGTGCTGACACGGCACGCGGCAGGATGTTGCACTTGGCCTTGCCGGCGGTCTTCTGCTCCAGCAGGTTGCACCATTCCTTTTGCGTTTCCGACAGCGCGTGAGTGGGTGGCAGCCAGGACGACGCGGTCAGCACCACCTGGGCCGCAGCCGGCAGGGAAGCGGCCACGCTGGCGGTGGCGATCAGGGCGAGGGCGAATCTGCGCATGGGTCGTGCTCCCAGGTGGGCATGGAAAGTCACGATTGTGAGGGCAGCCCCGTCCGCGGCCCATTGCAGAAAACTCGCAGACTTCGCCGCTCAGCGCGCCAAGACGGGCTCCAAGGCCTTGCCGGTGTGCGAACCCGAAGCCACCACGGCTTCCGGCGACCCTGCCACCACCACCCGCCCACCGGCTGTGCCGCCTTCGGGGCCCAGGTCCACCACCCAGTCGGCTTCGGCGATGACGTCCAGGTCGTGTTCGATGACCACCACGCTGTGGCCGCCGTCCACCAGGCGGTGCAGCACCTGGATCAGCCGTTCCACGTCCGCCATGTGCAGGCCCACGGTGGGCTCGTCCAGCACGTACAAGGTCTTGGGTGCGCGCTGGCCGCGGCGCGTGACGTCGTCGCGCACCTTGCTGAGTTCGGTCACCAGCTTGATGCGCTGTGCCTCGCCGCCGCTGAGCGTGGGTGAAGGCTGGCCCAGCGTCAGGTAACCCAGGCCCACGTCCTTCAGCAGTTGCAGCGGGTAGGCGATGCTGGGCATGGACGCGAAGAAGTCCACCGCTTCGTCCACCTCCATCTGCAGCACGTCGCCAATGCTCTTGCCGCGCCAGGTGACGGCCAGCGTTTCCGCATTGAAGCGCGCGCCGTGGCACACGTCGCAGGACACCTTCACGTCGGGCAGGAAGCTCATGGCAATGGTACGCAAGCCCTGGCCTTCGCAGGACGGGCAGCGGCCGTCACCGGTGTTGAAGCTGAAGCGTGCGCTGGCGTAACCGCGCGCCCGGGCCTCCAGCGTTTCGGTGAAGAGTTTGCGGATCTGATCCCAGAAGCCGATGTAGGTGGCCGGGCAGGAACGCGGCGTCTTGCCGATGGGCGTCTGGTCTACTTCCAGCACACGGTCTATGGCCTCGTAGCCGGTGAGCGATGTGCAACCCTGCATCGAAGGCCTGCGCCCGGCGCTGGCGGCATCGCGCCCGGCCTTGGTGGCGATGTGCGTCACCTGCGCGGCCACGTTGGCCAGCAGCACGTCACGCGCCAACGTGCTCTTGCCGGAGCCGCTGACACCCGTCACCACCACCAGCCGACCGAGCGGGATGCGGATGTCCACCTGGTGCAGGTTGTGCAGGTGGGCACCACGCAGGTCCAGCACGGCGTGGTCTGCCGCCATGGTGCGTCGGGCCTGCAGCGGATGCTTCAGCGGGTGCGCCAGCAGCCGGCCGGTGACCGAGTCTGCGGACCTGGACAGGTCGGCCACCGTGCCTTGCGCCACCAGCCGGCCGCCGCGCTTGCCGGCACCGGGGCCGATGTCGATTACATGTTCGGCGCGGCGGATGGTGTCTTCGTCGTGTTCCACCACCACCAGGGTGTTGCCGGACTCGCTCAGGCGTCCCAGCGCCTTCAGCAGGATGCCGTTGTCGCGCGGGTGCAGGCCTATGGTGGGTTCGTCCAGCACGTAGCACACACCCTGCAGGTTGCTGCCCAGCTGCGCCGCCAGGCGGATGCGCTGGGCCTCACCACCGGACAAGGTGGGTGCAGCGCGGTCCAGCGTCAGGTAGCCCAGGCCCACTTCGGACAGAAACTCCAGGCGGCTCTGGATTTCCGACACCACGTCGCGCGCAATACCCGCGTCGCGGCCGGTCAGCTTCAAGCCCGCCACCCAGGCGCGTGCCTCGTGCACGGACATGCGGGCCACGGCGTCTATCGCCAGCGCTTCAAAGGTGACACGACGCGACGCGGTGTTCAGCCGCGCACCACCGCAGTCCTTGCAGGGCTCGTCCACCACACCTTCCACATCGGCTTCTTCCGACGGGAAGGTCATCTCGCGGCCCTGGTTGTCGTCGTCGCGGATCGTGTCGTCAAAGGCTTTGCGCTGTTCCCGGGTCAGCGTCAGGCCGGTGCCTACGCAGCCGGTGCACCAGCCATGTTTGCTGTTGTAGCTGAACATGCGCGGGTCCAGCTCAGGGTAGCTGGTGCCGCATTCCGGGCAGGCGCGTTTGGTGCTGAAGACCTTGACAGTGCCGACACCGGCGCCGGTGCCGCCAAAGTCCATGGCCACGGCCAGCTGGTCCAGCGGGCTCAGCAGGTGCAGCACACCGCGGCCCAGGTCCAGCGCCTTGCTCAGCAACGCACGCAGTTCGGCTTCGTTGTCCGGGTGGACCACGATGTCGCCCACCGGCAGTTCCAGCGTGTGTTCCTTGAAACGGTCGATGCGCGGAAAGGGCTGCGTGGGCAGGAATTCACCGTCCACGCGCAAGTGCGTGTGGCCGCGTGCCTTGGCCCACTTGGCCAGGTCGGTGTAGACACCCTTGCGGTTGATGACCAGGGGCGCCAGCAGGCCCACGTGCTGGCCCATATGTCCACCCAAGCCCGGGTCACGCAGCAATTGCGCGGCGATGCTCTCGGCACTCTGCGCCTTCACCGGCGCGTCGTCGTGCACGCAGTGCTGCAGGCCCAGCTTGACCCACAGCAGGCGCAGGAAGTGCCAGACCTCGGTGGTCGTCGCCACCGTGCTCTTGCGCCCACCACGGCTCAGGCGCTGCTCGATGGCCACGGTGGGCGGAATGCCATACACGGCGTCCACTTCCGGCCGCCCCGCCGGCTGCACGATGCTGCGGGCATAGGCGTTCAGGCTTTCGAGATACCGACGCTGCCCTTCGTTGAACAGGATGTCAAAGGCCAGCGTGCTCTTGCCGCTGCCGCTGACACCCGTCACCACGTTGAACTTGCCACGCGGAATGTTGACCGACAGCGACTTGAGGTTGTGCTCCTTGGCGTTGACGATCTGGATGGAATCGCCCGCCGCGGCCAGCCGCCGTTCACGCACCACGCTCTGCAGCGGGCGGCCCTCTTCGGCCTTCAGCGGCCCCGCACCCAGCGAGGTTTCGTATTCGCGCAGCGCCAGACCGGTGTGCGACGTGGCGTGCGCCTTCACGTCGTCCGGCGTGCCGGTACAAACGACGTGGCCACCAGCCTCACCACCTTCCGGCCCCAGATCCACGATCCAGTCGCTGGCGCGGATGACGTCCAGGTTGTGTTCGATGATCAGCAGCGAATGCCCCGCCGCCAGCAGCTTGCGCAGCGCACGCATCAGCTTGGCGATGTCGTCGAAGTGCAAGCCGGTGGTGGGTTCGTCGAACAGGAACAAGGTGCCGTTCTTGGCCACACGTTGTGACGGTGACGACGCGGCTTCGGCCAGGAAGCCGGCCAGCTTCAGGCGCTGGGCTTCTCCACCGCTGAGCGTCGGCACCGGCTGGCCTAGGCGCACGTAGTCCAGGCCCACGTCGATGATGGGCTGCAGGCGTGCGACCACCTCGCGGTCGTTCTGGAACCAGTGCGCGGCCTCGGCCACGGTCAGGTCCAGCACATCGGCGATGCTCAACTGCATGGGCCCGCGCACCACCTTCACGTCCAGCACCTGGGCGCGGTAGCGTCTGCCGTCGCAGTCCGGGCAACGCAGGTACACGTCGCTGAGGAACTGCATCTCCACGTGCTCAAAACCGCTGCCGCCGCAGGTGGGGCAGCGGCCGTCACCGGCGTTGAAACTGAAGGTGCCGGCGGTGTAGCTGCGCTCGCGCGCCAGCGCCGCATCCGCAAAGATCTTGCGCAGCTCGTCGAAGGCGCCCACATAACTGGCCGGGTTGCTGCGCGCCGTCTTGCCGATGGGGCTCTGGTCCACGAACACCGCGTCGGCCAGCTGCTCGGCGCCCAGCAGGCGTTCAAACGCACCCGGTGTTTCCGTCGCCTTGCCGAAGTGGCGCGCCAGGGCCGGGTACAGCACGTCCTGGATCAGCGTGCTCTTGCCGGAGCCGCTGACGCCGGTCACGCACACCAGGCGTTGCAGCGGGAATTCCACGCTGACGCCTTGCAGGTTGTGCTCGCGAGCGCCTTCCAGGATCAGCTTGGGCGTGTTCGGCTCCACCAGCTTGCGAAATCCCAGCCCGACCTGCTTGCGTGCGCCCAGGTACTGGCCGGTCAGCGTGTTGGCGCTGCGGGCTTCGTGCGGTGTGCCGTCAAAGACGATCTGGCCGCCGCGTTCACCGGGGCCCGGGCCCATGTCGATGAGCCGGTCGGCCGCCAGCATGACGGCGGGGTCGTGTTCCACCACCACCAGCGTGTTGCCGGCATCGCGCAGGCGATGCATGGCCTGCACGATGCGGTTCATGTCGCGCGGGTGCAGGCCGATGCTGGGCTCGTCCAGCACGAACATGGTGTTGACCAGCGACGTGCCCAGCGCGGTGGTGAGGTTGATGCGCTGCACCTCACCACCGCTGAGCGTGCGGCTCTGGCGGTCCAGGCTCAGGTAGCCCAGGCCGACATCGCACAGGTACTTCAGCCGCGTGCGCACCTCGTCCAGCAGCAGCTTGAGTGCTTCGTCCAGCATCGTGGACGGCAGACTCAGACCGTCGAAGAAGCGGCGCAGTCGTTCGATGCTCAGCTGCATCAGGTCGTGCAGGCTCAGGCCGGGCAGCGACTCCAGTTGCTCGCGTGACCACTGCGCACCGACGGGCAGGTAGCGCTTCTCCGGCGGCAGGACGGCATCCGCGTCCGTCTTGCTGCCCATGCGCCACAGCAGCGCCTCCAGCTTCAGCCGCGCGCCGCCACACGCACCACAGGGTGTGTAGCTGCGGTACTTGGACAAGAGCACACGGATGTGCATCTTGTAGGCCTTGCTCTCCAGGTAGCCGAAGAAGCGGCGCACGCCGTACCACTGCTTGTTCCAGTTACCCGTCCAGTTGGGTGTGCCTTCGATCACCCAATCGCGCTGGGCCTGCGTCAGCTGGCTCCAGGGTGTGTCGCGCGGGATGCCG
>JANOAM010000824.1:0-3379 GCA_031411215.1 Betaproteobacteria bacterium | reverse complement strand
CGCGCTGGAAATCACGCCCATGCTGCTGCTGGGCCCACCCGGCATCGGCAAGACGCACTTCGCGCGTGAAGTGGCACAACTGCTGGGCACCGGCATGGGCTTCATCAGCATGAGCAGCCTGACCGCAGGCTGGGTGCTGTCAGGCGCCAGCAGCCAGTGGAAAGGCGCGCGCCCCGGCAAGGTGTTTGAAACCCTGGTGGACGGCGCCTACGCCAACCCCGTGATGGTGGTGGACGAGATCGACAAGGCGCGCAGTGAACATGCTTACGACCCGCTGGGTGCGCTGTACAGCTTGCTGGAACACGACACCGCAGGAACCTTCACTGACGATTTTGCCGACGTGGCCATCGACGCCAGCCAGCTGATCTGGGTGGCCACGGCCAATGACGAACGCTGCATCCCGGAGCCCATCCTCAACCGGATGAACGTCTTCCAGGTCGACGCACCAGACGCGGACGCCGCACGCACCATTGCGCTGCGCCTGTACCGCAAACTGCGTGCGGACCATGCCTGGGGCCAGCACTTTGAAGACACGCCCACAGACGCGGTGCTGGAACGCCTGTCGGGCCTGGCCCCGCGCGAGATGCGCAGGGCCTGGATGACGGGCTTTGGCAACGCTCGGCTGGCGGGGCGTGACCACATCGAAGGGGCCGACCTGCCGGACGGCCACGCGCGGCGCTCGCCTATCGGGTTCGTGCAGTAGCACGGCTTCAGCCCTCGTGGGCTATGCTGGTGGCCGTTGCCCCGAAAGGCAGCCAGAAGGAACGCACCCATGAACGCCGTCGTATTCGAGCATGTGCCGGTGGCCGACCTGCCGGAAGCGTGGCGCGCCAAGCTGGCCAAGGACAGCGGCGCCCTGGTCACCGTGCGCATCGAAGCAGAGCCCAAGCCGGCCGAGAACGAAACGTTTGTGACTGACGACCCCGCTTTCGGCATGTGGCGTGACCGCGAAGACATGGCCGATGTGCCCGCCTACATCAGCAAGATCAGGGCGCCGCGGTTCAACCCCGACGGCTCGCGCAACGAATCCTGATCGCCGTTGGCGTGCTGGTCGACACCGACGTCCTGATCTGGCACCTGCGGGGCTACCCGCAGGCCACGCGCCGCCTGGATGCGCTGGGTTCACTCACGCTGTCAGCCATCAGCTACCTGGAAGTGCTGCAAGGCATCCGCAACAAGTCTGAGTTGGCGGTGCTGAAGAAGATGCTTGAGTACCGCAAAGCGGTGTTGTTGCCGGTGACTGAGGCCATCACCTTGCGCGCCACGGATCTGATGGAAACCTTGACGCTCAGTCACGGTTTGCAGATGGGCGATGCACTCATCGCCGCCACTGGTTTGGCGCAGGGGCTGCCCGTGCTGACCGCCAACTTGAAGCACTTCACCGCAGTCCCTGGCTTGCGCGTGGAGGCCTTTTCCCTGGCGTAGCCTTGCCGGCGCTCAAGCACCTTGCCAACTGCTGGCGCCCGCCTGCGGACGCCGGGCGCGGCCCAGGGCTTCCAGGGTGTCCAGGATGGTGGGCAAGCGGTCGCGCCAGCGGCCGCGGGCGGTGAAGCGGGCTTCGATGTCGGACAGGCTCAGTGCGGTCGGGCTGCTGGCCAGGGTGTCGGCCACGGCCTTGATCTGTTCGGGCAGGCCGCTGGGCCAGGGGCGCTTGGGCATGGCGGGGGCCAGTGCTGCGGGCTCGGCGGGTGCGTCGGCGTCGGTGGTCACGTCCATGCCTGCTTGCACGCCCAGGCCGCGTTGCTGGAAGTCCGGGCGCAGCCAGCGCACATGGCCGGTGGCTTCTTCGGCGGCGCGTTTGGCGTTGAGCGCCACCAGGCGTTCCAGCAGCGTTTCCACGGCGGCGGCTCGGGCTTCGGGCTGCATGTGGTCGGCCAGCGCGGACTGCAGATCCGTCCAGCCGTAGGCGGCCAGCACGGCGGTGTCCAGGTCGTCGTGCAGGCTCTTGAGCACGGACACCAGTCCCTGGGTGTGGATGAGCTTGTCCTTGGCGTTCAGCGCCTCGGCGGTGCGCAATTTCTCCAGCACGTTGTACATGCCGGTGAGCGTGAGGTCTGGGTGCGCGGCCTGCTGAGTCTTGCGGTGGGCGTCCAGCTGTTCGGCCAGGGCGCGGATGCGGGTGGTCAGGTCTGGGGTTAGGCCCGTGTCGTCGCTGGGGAAAGGGAAGGTTTCAAAGCAGGTTGACTTGCTGTACACCGGGTCATTTCCAACGCCAAGATGGCCACCGGAAACGACTGCCCACTGGACATGAATCTGACTAGACAAAACGCCAAGATGCAGCGCGTCCGCGCTTGCTATCGCGATGAGTTTGTCGTCCGGGAGAATTTTGGCGTCGAGCCACTGGAAGACCCGATGTTTCGCGACTTGGCCCGTGGCGATGAATCTGCTTAGCGAGTTCAGTGCTGGGCGGAAGCTGCTGCGTGACCACGCATGAAGCCACCAATTGTCCCGGATGCTCGCTCTGCGTGCCAGGTCCCGCTCTGGCTTCGCGCGGTCCAACAGCCATTGGTAAATCGTAGGGAATTTGCTTCGCAGACGCTCTTCTGAGAACCCGATGGTGTCTATCACAAGGACGTCGCGCGAGCGATCAGTCAGGTCGCGGCCGTTTCGATACGGTCGAATGACCTGATCCATGCCCGGAATCTCTCCAAGCCCCAGATCGCGTGCCTGCTCTGGTGTCAATATGAATGCTGGACCGTGCGGTATCACGCCGCGATTTGAAATACCGCCTGCTGCCTTGAGTCGGATTGCACCTGCAACATTGGCGCCGACTTTCAGATCGGAATGAATTACACCGTGCCGTGATTCGAAGTTGACCAACGATTCACCGTTGAGCGTTTCTTGCTCGTCTATCGCAATCAGCAGCTTGCCGAGATCCAAATCTTCGGCCCCTACGGTCATCGCAATGCGGACAGCTGCATCGCCCGAATCATCGACCCACGGATGGTCAGGTATCGCAAACGCGAGATGCAATGGCGGGGTTGCTGACCTGTGCGCCTCCACAACGCGGCGGTTGAAAATCATCGTGATGCTGTTGGTCGTAATGAGGCCGAATCGACGGGCCAGTCGGCGGCGTACCAAGCCAGCTGCGTGGTCCCACCAATACATCACGAAGTCACCACTCTCGGGCATGTTTGGGTAGCTGGCACGCAGCGCCTGCGAGTACCCATCTCCCAACGCCTCCCGCATCCGCTTGTTCCCAATGAACGGCGGATTCCCCACGATGAACTCCGCCGCAGGCCATTCCGCCGGCCGCGGGTTCAGGTAGCGCCACTGCGGCACCAGCGCCGTCTCGTCCGGCACCTTCTCGCCCGTCACCGGGTGCAACTTGAAGGTCTTGCCGTCCCAACGCTGCACCAGCTTGCCGGCGGCGTCGCAC
>JANOAM010000823.1:0-3708 GCA_031411215.1 Betaproteobacteria bacterium | reverse complement strand
GGGCGACAGCGTGCACCGCGACATGGGCACGCTGGTTCAAGAGGAAGGCGTGAACAGCTTCAAGCACTTCATGGCCTACAAGAACGCCATCATGTGCGACGACGAAACGCTGGTGAACAGCTTCAAGCGTTCGCTGGAACTCGGCGCGATGCCCACCGTGCACGCCGAGAACGGCGAACTCGTCTACCTGCTGCAGCAGGAAGTGCTGAAGATGGGCATCACCGGTCCGGAAGGCCACCCGCTGAGCCGGCCGCCGATGGTGGAAGGCGAAGCCGCCAACCGTGCCATCGCCATTGCCGACGTGCTGGGCGTGCCGATCTACATCGTGCACGTGTCCTGCATGGAGTCGGCGGAAGCCATTGCCCGCGCGCGGGCCCGTGGCCAGCGTGTCTACGGCGAGGTGCTGGCCGGGCATCTGGTGATCGACGACAGCGTCTACCGCCACCCGGACTTCGCCACCGCGGCGGCCTATGTGATGAGCCCGCCGTTCCGACCGAAGGGCCACCAGGAGATGCTGTGGCGCGGTCTGCAAAGCGGACAGCTGCACACCACCGCCACCGACCACTGCGTGTTCTGCGCACCGCAGAAGGCGGCGGGGCGCGACAACTTCACCAAGATTCCGAATGGCTGTGGCGGTGTCGAAGACCGGATGTCGGTGCTGTGGGACGCTGGCGTCAACACCGGGCGGCTGACGCCCAGCGAGTTCGTGGCCATCACCTCGGCCAACTGCGCGCGCATCTTCAACCTCTACCCGCGCAAGGGCTGCATGGTCGAAGGCGCCGACGCCGACATCGTGTTGTGGGACCCGGCTGCCACCAAGACGATCTCTGTGAAGACGCAGCGCAGCAAAGGCGACTTCAACATCTTCGAAGGCCGGCAGGTGAAGGGCCTGGCGACGCACACGCTCAGCCGCGGTGCGCTGGTTTTTGCCAACGGCGACCTGCGCGCCACGCAGGGCCACGGCCAGTACGTGAAGCGCCCGGCTTTCGGCCCCAACTTTGACGCCGCGGCACGGCGCGTGGCTGACCAGGCGCCGAGCGCGGTCGTGCGTTGAATGGCCCTGAAGGAGACACACACCATGGACATGAAGACATCGGTCGAGGCGCTGCGCATCGACGGCAAGCGGCTCTGGGATTCGCTGATGACCTTGGCGCAGATAGGCGCCACGCCCAAGGGCGGTGTGTGCCGCCTGACGCTGACGGATCTCGACAAGCAGGGCCGTGACCTCGTCACAAGTTGGGCCCGTGAGGCCGGCATGACGGTGACCATCGACAAGATCGGCAACGGCTTCATGCGCAGAGCAGGGCGCAACAACAGCCTGCCGCCCATCGTCACCGGCAGCCACATCGACACACAGCCCACGGGTGGCAAGTTCGACGGCAACTATGGTGTGCTGGCGGGCATCGAAGTCGTGCGCACGCTCAACGACCACGGCATCCAGACCGAAGCGCCCATCGAGGTAGCGTTCTGGACCAACGAAGAAGGGTCACGCTTCGTGCCGGTGATGATGGGCTCGGGCGCATTTGCGAAAGCCTTCACGCTGGAGCACGCCTACGCCGCCACCGACACCGAAGGCAAGACGGTAAAGGGCGAACTCGAACGCATTGGGTATCTGGGCAGCGAAGAGCCCGGGGACCACCCAATCGGCGCCTACTTCGAAACCCACATCGAACAAGGCCCCGTACTCGAAGACAACGACAAGACCATCGGCGTGGTCACCGGCGTGCTGGGTGTGCGCTGGTACGACTGCGTGGTGACCGGGATGGAAGCGCATGCCGGCCCGACGCCCATGGCACTGCGCAAGGACGCGCTGCAGGTGGCCGCCAAGCTGATGCAGGAAGTGGTGGCCTGCGCGCTGCGCCACCCTCCGCACGGGCGCGGCACGGTCGGCATGGTGCAGGTGTTCCCGAACAGCCGCAACGTGATCCCCGGCAACGTGAAGTTCAGCATCGACCTGCGCAACGACAGCGAAGCGCTGTGTGACGTGATGGACGCCGACATCCGCGCTGTGGCCGCCAAGCTGAGTGCTGAAAGCGGCCTGCCCATCCATGTGAAGCTCGTCACCTCGTTCCCGGCGACGCAGTTCCACGCCGACTGCGTCGATGCTGTGGCACGCGCGACAAAAGCACTCGGCTACAGCCATATGAATGCCGTGTCCGGCGCGGGCCATGACGCCGTCTACATGGCCAAGCTGGTGCCCGCCGGGATGATCTTCATCCCCTGCAAGGACGGCATCAGCCACAACGAGATTGAAGACGCCTTGCCCGAGCACATCACCGCGGGCTGCAATGTGCTGCTGCACGCGATGCTCGAAAGGGCGGGTGTGGCGGCTTGATGGGGGAGGTGATCGAACCAGGGGCCCTGACCCAAGACGCGGTCGTCGCCAAGTGCCTGTCACTGGTCTTCCAGACGGCCGACACGCCGGTGACGGCGTTGTCGGACGTGGACCTGACGATTGCGCGCGGCGAGTTCGTCTCCTTTATCGGCCCCTCGGGCTGCGGCAAGACGACGCTGATGCGTGTCATCGCCGACTTGGAGAAGCCCACCTCGGGCAGCGTGCTGGTCAACGGCGTCAGCCCGGAGGCTGCGCGCCTGGCCCGCGCTTACGGTTATGTGTTCCAGGCCGCCGCGCTCTACCCCTGGCGCAATGTGCTCAGGAACGTGATGCTGCCGCTGGAAATCATCGGCGTGCCGGTCGAGCAGCGCCGTGAACGGGCGATGAAACAACTGGCTCTCGTCGGCCTGGAAGGCTTCGAACGCAAGTACCCGTGGCAGTTGTCGGGCGGCATGCAGCAGCGGGTGTCGATCGCCCGCGCGATGGCACTGGAGCCGGCGCTGCTGCTGATGGACGAACCCTTCGGCGCACTGGACGAGATCACACGCGACCACCTCAACGAGCAACTGCTGCGGTTGTGGGAACGCACCGGCAAGACGGTGGTTTTCGTGACGCACTCGATCAGCGAGGCCGTGTTCCTGGCGGGCCGCATCGTCGTGATGAGTCCGCGGCCGGGTCGCATCATCGAAGTCATCGACAACCCGATTCGCGGCCCGCGCACGCTCGACATGCGTGAGAGCCCCGAGTTCGCCGCCATCGCGCACCGCGTGCGCGAAGCGCTGCGTGCCGGCCACAGCTATGAATGAAGGCGCGCCGACACGCCTGTGGCGGCAAGCGGGGCCGGTGTTGGTGGTGTTGGCCGTGCTGATGTTGGCCTGGTACGCGGGCGCGGTGGCGCTGAACGCGCCTCAGGTGGGCGAGCGGCTCGACGGCCTGGGCGAACCCTGGGGCATCGGGGAACTGGCGCAAGGTGCGTGGTCGATGGAGCGCCCCGTGCTGCCGGCGCCGCACCAGGTGGCCACCAACTGGTGGGCTTCGGTGTTCGACACCGACATCGACAGCCCGCGCAGCCTGGTCTTCCACGCCGGCGTCACGCTCACGGCGACCTTGCTTGGTTTCGCGCTGGGCATGGTGCTGGGCATCGCGCTGGCCATCGGTGTCGTGCACAGCGTGGTGCTGGACCGTGCGCTGCTGCCCTGGATCATCGCTTCGCAGACCATTCCCATCCTGGCCATCGCGCCCATGGTGGTGGTGGTGCTGGGCAGCCTGGGCTACCCGTCGCTGGTCAGCAAGGCGGTGATCTCGATGTACCTGTGCTTCTTCCCGGTGGCCATCGGCATGGTCAAGGGCCTGCGCAGCCCCGACCCGCTGCA
>JANOAM010000822.1:0-5832 GCA_031411215.1 Betaproteobacteria bacterium | reverse complement strand
CCCGGGGCCGGGTTGTCCTTCCTTGTCAGTGTGGTGACTACGGCCAAGAATCGCCGCCGGACATCCACAACGGATTGAGGAGACACCTGATGAACAGACGCTTTGCTTTGTGTGCCACGCTGGCTGCCATCGGCCTGCTCACCGCTTGTGCCAGCGGCCCCGCCAGTGACGGCTGGGTCACGCTGATCGACGGCGACAAGGGCCTGGACAACTGGAACCAGGTGGGGGACGCCAACTGGCGCACCGAAGGCGGCACCGTCATGGCCGACAAGGGCAAGGCCGGCTTCCTGGTCTCCAAGCAGTCCTACAAGGACTTCATGCTGCGCGCCGAATTCTGGGCCGCCACCGACACCAACAGCGGCATCTTCCTGCGCGCCCAGGACCCCAAGACCATCACGGCCGACAACGCCTACGAAGTGAACATCTGGGACATCCGCCCAGACCCCAGGTACGGCACCGCCGGCATCGTCAATTTCGCGGCCGTGCCGGTGCCGCCGGTGTTCCTGGCCGGTGGCCGCTGGAACACCTTCGAGATTGAAGCGCGCGGCACCGTGGTGACGGTCAAGTTCAACGGCGCTGTGTCCGTCACCATGAACGACGGCAAGTTCCCCGCCGGCCCCTTCGCGCTGCAGTTCGGCCCCGGTGTGCAGGGTGTGACGGGTGGCCCCATCAAGTGGCGCAAGGTGCAGATCAAGGCGCTGTGACGGTTTGAGCCTGCGCGTCGCCATCGTCGGTGGTGGCATCGGCGGCCTGGCCGCGGCCTTTTGGCTGCGGCGGGCCGGTGTGGATGCCACCGTCTACGAACAGGCGCCAGAGCTGCGTGAGGTGGGTGCCGGCATCGTCGTGCCGCCGAACCTGGTGCGGGCCTTGCGCAGCGTGGGCCTGGAGACGCGGCTGTCCGAGTTTGCCGTGTGCCTGGAAGCCGCCTGGGAGTTCCGCCGCTGGCAGCACGGCGATGTGCTGTCCGTGCAGCCCATGGGCGCCGCTTGCGTGGACCTTTACGGCACCCACTGCTACACCGCGCACCGCCACGACCTGCTGCAGATGCTGCTGCGTGCGTTGCCGCCAGACGCCGTGCTCACCGACCACCGCTGCACGGCCGTGCGGCAGGAAGGCGGTGGGGTGCAGCTGGACTTTGTCTCGCGAGGCGGCCATCCGAACACCGTGGTGGCTGATGTGGCCATAGGCGCCGACGGCATCCATTCGACTGTGCGCGCCGCGGTGGCGCCGGAAGCTGAAGCCCAGGCCCAAGCCCGCTTCTCAGGCCTCTGTGCCTTCCGTTGCCTGGTGCCTGCTGCCGACGCGCCAGCCATGGCCTTGCGGCCGGTGCAGTCGCTGTGGCTCGGGCCGGGGCGGCACTTTGTGCACTACCCCATCTGTGCCGGGCGGCTGGTCAACGTGGTGGCCATCGTGCCAGCGGGCAACTGGCGCACGGAATCGTGGACCGCAGAAGGCCAGGTGGCCGACTTGGCCGCTGCCTTTGCGGGCTGGGACGAACGCGTGCTGCAACTGATCGATTCGGCCAGCGACACCCGGCGCTGGGCGCTGTATGACCGCCAACCGCTGGACCGCTGGTCGCAAGGCCTTGTGTCGCTGCTGGGTGACGCAGCACACGCGATGCTGCCCTTCTTCGCACAAGGCGCGGCGCAAGCCGTGGAAGACGCGGTGGTGCTGGCCGCTTGCTTGCGCGGTGCCACGCGCGACACCGCGGCGGTGGCCTTGCAACGCTACGAGGCCATCCGCCGTCCAAGGGCCAGCGACGTGCAGCTGATGAGCCGTGGCCGTGAGGTCCGCAACCACCTGCCCGATGGCCCGGAGCAGCGGCAGCGCGACGCTGAACTGGCACGAGGCGACCCGTTGCGCCAAAGCGCCTGGCTGTACGGCCACGATGTGGAAGCCGCGCTGGGTGCAGCCTGAGTCGAGGCCCGCTCAGCGCGACCACTGATGCTGCAGGTCGGTGTGCGACGGATGGGCCCGGCCGTAGCTGACCAGCCGCACGTCCAGGCCGCTTGTCTCCACCAGCGCCAGCGCGCGGGCCATGGCGTCGTCGATCCAGCGGTCGTCGTTGCCAAAGGCACCGCCGCCCAGACGCGTCAGCGGCACCTTGGGTGAGCCGCCTTCCTGGTGGCGCAAGGCGGCGGCCCGCAGCGTGGCCT
Source organism: Betaproteobacteria bacterium (assembly GCA_031411215.1). Lineage (GTDB taxonomy): Bacteria > Pseudomonadota > Gammaproteobacteria > Burkholderiales > Burkholderiaceae_C > Rubrivivax. The sequence continues at coordinate 3,676 of JANOAM010000822.1, read as the reverse complement.
CGTAGACGGCTCCCAGCACCAGGCGCGCGAAGGGTTCCCAGGCGGAAGGCGCGATGTCCGTGTAAGCCACGGGCAGGGCCGAACAGAAGGCCTGCGTGACCTTGGGGCCCGGGCGCTGCGGCGCGTCGGTCACCTCCACGTCGTGGTGCAGGCCTATGCAAAGCTGGCCTCGCAGTTCGTCCACGTCGCGGGCCGTCGGTTCAAGGTGCAGGGCGCGGGCATCGCCGACGATGCTTTGCACGCTGCTGCGCCGCGTCCCCGGGGGCAGGCGGGCGCAGCGCTCGCGCAGACTCCGCAGGCTGACCAGTTCCAGACGGCCCATACCGTAACGGCTGCCGATGGCCCGGGAGACCAACTGCTCGCCTTCGGCGAGCAACTGCGCCTGCGTGGCGGCATAGCCGCCTTCGCGGAAGCCGGTGATGCGCTCGAACCAGTCCATCTGCGCACTCCGCAAAGAACCAGGGCCCGCTCACCGAGCGGGCCCTGTTGTCTGTGGTGGAGAGGAGGAGGATCGAACTCCCGACCTTCGCATTGCGAACGCGACGCTCTCCCAGCTGAGCTACCCCCCCACGCGAGCGGCGCAGTTTATCACCGCACAGGCGGTGCTCAGGTGCGCCGTAACATGGCCCACCGGATCAGCCTGAGGACCTCTGCACATGCGCCATCGCCTTGACCCCGCTTGGCTTGATACCCAATACAACAACCGCGCCCGCGTGCCGGAAGCGCCGCAGATCTTGCAGCGCTGGGCTGACGCCTCGGCCCTGGCGCGCAGCGGCGCCCCGGCGGCACGGTTGGATGTGCGTTATGGCGACGGCGACAAGGAGACGCTGGACATCTTCCCCGCCACGACCGCGCCGGGCGCTGGGCCTGCACCGGTGCTGGTCTTTATCCACGGCGGCTACTGGCGCATGCTGGACAAGTCCGACCAGTCCTTCATCGCGCCGGCCTTCAACGCAGCCGGTGCCGCGGTGGTGGTGCCCAACTACGCGCTGTGCCCTTCGGTGGGCATCGAACACATCACGCTGCAGGTGGCCCGTGCCGTGGCCTGGGTCTGGCGCCACGCCGCCAGCTTCGGGGGCGACCCGGGCCGCGTCGCGCTGGCTGGCCATTCCGCGGGCGGTCACCTGACGGCCATGTTGCTGAGCTGCCGCTGGAAGGACCTGGCCGATGACTTGCCGGCGCAGCCGGTGTCGGGTGGCTTGGCGCTGTCGGGCCTGTACGACCTGGAACCCATACGCCACACGCCCATGCTGCAGGGCGACCTGCAACTGACCCCCGCATCGGTGCGGCGCCTGAGCCCGGCCTTCTTCCCGCGCCCGAAGAGCGCCAAGCTTTACGCGGCCGTGGGCCTGGACGAGAGCGACGAGTTCCTGCGCCAGAACGCGCTGATCCGCGATGTATGGGGCCCCACGGCCGTGCCAGTGTGCGAGACGGTGCCCGGCGCCAACCACTTCACCGTGCTCAACGGCCTGGCAGACGCTGACAGCCGTGTGCACGGGCTGGCGCTGCGGCTGCTGGGCTTGCGCTAGGGCAATCCCGAGGCTATGGGCTGCATTGACGCTTTGTATTGGCACCGGCCTGGGGGCTAAGCTACCGTTGGAGCCGGTCGCCTGCGCATGCGCTGCATGCTGGCGCACTGCACAACCTTGCTGAACACAACAGGAGCACCTCATGGGCTTGAAAGGTTCGAAGACCGAGCAAAACCTGAAGGACGCCTTCGCGGGCGAATCTCAGGCCAACCGCCGTTACCTCTACTTCGCAAACAAGGCGGACGTGGAAGGCCAGAACGACGTGGCCATGCTGTTCCGCAGCACCGCCGAAGGTGAGACCGGGCACGCTCACGGCCACCTGGAGTTCCTGGAAAACGGCTCCGGTGACCCCGCCACTGGCCTGCCCATTGGCAGCAGCCGCCAGAACCTGGCCGCCGCCGTCGCTGGCGAAACGCACGAGTACACCGACATGTACCCGGGCATGGCCAAGCAGGCGCGCGAAGAAGGTTTCGACGAGATCGCCGACTGGTTCGAGACGCTGGCCAAGGCAGAGCGCTCGCACGCCAACCGCTACCAGAAGGCCCTGGACGCGTTGGTCGACTGATACGGTCCGACGTTGATGGAACAGGGGGCTTCGTGCCCCTTGTTCGTTGCTGTCCTTCGTTACTGACCACCCAACCGAGCACGCACAAATGCGCGAAGGCAACCTCGAAGCCCCGACCCGCCACCCGATAGCCTGGAAGAACCCCGACTTCTACGACGAAGGCAAGGCGCTGGCCGAGATGGAGCGTGTCTTCGACATCTGCCACGGCTGCCGCCGCTGCGTGAGCCTGTGCCAGAGCTTCCCCACGCTGTTCGATTTGGTGGATACCACGGAAGACGGCGAGGTGCATGGCATCAAGAAGGAAGCCTACTGGAGCGTTGTGGACCAGTGCTACCTGTGCGACCTTTGCTACATGACCAAGTGCCCGTACACGCCGCCGCACCCCTGGCAGCTGGACTTCCCGCACCTGATGCTGCGCGCCAAGGCCATCAAGCACCGTAACGGCCATGTCGCTGCGAAAGAGAAGTTCCTCGCCAGCACCGATGTGCATGGCCAGTTCGCCGGCATTCCTATCGTGGTGGAGGTGGTCAATGCCGTGAACAAGACCAAGCCCATGCGCGCTCTGATGGACAGCCAGCTGGGTGTGCACCTGGACGCCTGGATGCCCACGCTGGCGGACCAGCGCTTCCGCTGGGGCCGGGCGATGAACAACACCACGTTCCCGTCGGTCAACGGCCAGCGCACACCCGGCAAGGTGGCCATCTTCGCCACCTGCTACGTCAACTACAACGAGCCCGGCATCGGCGCCGACCTCGTCAAGCTGCTGGACCACAACCAGATCCCGTACGAGATCGTCGACAAAGAACAGTGCTGCGGCATGCCCAAGCTGGAGCTGGGCGACCTGGACAGTGTGGAGAAGAGCTGGCAGGCCAACATGCCCGTGCTGGCGCGCTATGCGAAGGAGGGTTTTGCCATCCTCAGCGCCATCCCCAGCTGCACGCTGATGTTCAAGCAGGAACTGCCCTTGATGTTCCCGCAGGACGCCGACACGCAGCTGGTGAAGGAGGCCATGTTCGACCCCTTCGAATACTTCATCGCACGTCACAAGGACGGGCTGCTGAAGACCGACTTCAAGGCGGCTCTGGGCAAGGTCAGCTACCACATCCCCTGCCACGGCCGCGTGCAGAACATCGGCAAGAAGACCGAAGAGATGTTCAAGCTGATCGGCCAGAGCGTGGAGGTCAAGCTCAACACGGTGGAGCGCTGCAGCGGCCATGCCGGCACCTACGGCGTGAAGACGCCGTACCACCCGGTGGCCATGAAAATTGGCAAACCGGTCTTCAAGAGCATGGCCAAGGACGAGCCCGATTTCATCAGCAGCGACTGCGCGCTGGCCGGTCACCACATCGCCCAGGGCATGGCGCAGCTGGGCACACCCGCCAAGGCGCTGCAGCACCCGCTGTCCCTGGTCCGCATCGCCTACGGTTTGGAGTGAACACGATGGCCATCACCAAAGACAACCTGCTGACGCTGGAGGCCTACGCCAGGATCCGCAAGAGCAGCAAGCCCGAGGCCATAGCCCATCGCCGTTTGCGCAGCGTGGCGCTGGGCGATCACATGACCCTGCAGTTCGAGGACGAAC
>JANOAM010000821.1:0-2830 GCA_031411215.1 Betaproteobacteria bacterium | reverse complement strand
CACCCATGCTGTGACCCAGCAGCACGGTGCGCTCGGCTCGTGCCTTCGCCACCAGGTCCAGCACGGCCTGCACCATGGCGCCCAGCGTCGGTTCACCACGGCTGTCGCCATAACCCGGGGCGGCTGCTGTGAGCTTGCCCGCGTTCTTCGAACAAGGACGCGGTGACACTGCGGTGCTGCTGCTGCACGGCGTGGGCGGTGGCCGCGCGATCTGGGCCGACGATGCCTCCGGCACGGCTGCAGCAATTGCCGACGCTGGCTACCGCGCGCTGGCCCTGGACTTCCCGGGTTATGGCGACAGCCGTGGTGAACCGACGCTGGGCGCCATGGTGCAGGCCGTGCTGGACCTGGTGGCGAAGGCACGAGCCGAGCGCACCGTGCTGCTGGGTCACAGCATGGGTGGCATGGTGGCGCAGGAGGTGGTGCAGCGTGCCCCACAACTGGTGCAAGGTCTGATCCTGGCCTGCACCAGCGCCGCCTTCGGCAAGCCCGGTGGCGACTGGCAGAACAAGTTTCTGGCTGAACGCCTGGCGCCGCTGGATGCCGGCCTGGGCATGGCCGGCATGGCCGATCAACTGGTGCCCGGCTTGGTGGCGCCCGATGCACCGGCAGCCGCCTGTGAAGCCGCCCGCCGCGTGATGGCTCGGGTACCCGAGGCGACCTACCGCATCGCGCTGCGTGCCATCGCCGGCTTTGACCGCCGCGAAGGCTTGGCGGCCTTGCGTGTGCCCACGCTGATGCTGGCCGCCGAACACGACCGCACCGCACCGCCTGACGTGATGCAGCGCATGGCGTCCAAAGTCAGCGGCGCTGAATACCTGTGCCTGCCCGGTGCAGGCCACATCGCCAACGTCGAAGCACCCGCTGCGTTCAATGCGGCCGTGGTGTCGTTCCTGCAACGGCACTTCCCGCCCGCCTGAGGAGACATGCATGCACATCGCCGGCAGCCCTGACCAGCTGACCCCGCTGCAGCGCGAGCTGATTGACCTGGCTGCCCGCCTGGGCCGCGACAAGTTCGCGCCGCGCGCCGCTCAGCACGACCGCGAAGCCAGCTTCCCCTTCGACAACTACGCCGACCTGCGCGAGGCGGGTCTCTTGAAGATCTGCGTGCCGCGTGAATACGGTGGCCTGGGGGCCGACTTCGCAACCTACGTGATGGTGGCCGCCGAGATTGGCCGCCACTGCGGCGCCACGGCGCTGTCCTACAACATGCACGTCAGCAGCACGATGTGGGCGGGTTTCATTGCCGACGCGCTGGACATGACACCGGAACAGCGTGCCGGCCACGAGGCCAACCGGCGCATCCACTTTGCCAACATCGTCGACAGGGGCTTGGTCTATTCGCAGCCCTTCAGTGAAGGTGGCGCTGCGGCCGCGGGCAAGGCGCCCTGGGGCACCTTGGCCAAGTCGGTGGATGGGGGTTATGTCATCACCGGCAAGAAGATCTTCGCGTCGCTGGCGGGTGCAGCGGACTTCTACGGCGTGTTGTGCACGCTGGACAAACCCGGTGCCACGCAGCGTGATTCGTTGTACCTGGCGGTGCCTGCCGATGCACCCGGCGTCAGCGTGGTGGGTGACTGGGACCCGCTGGGCATGCGTGGCACGGTCAGCCGCACGCTGTTGCTCAACGATGTGTTCGTGCCGCACACCGCACGCCTCATTCCCGAGGGCCTGTACTGGCAGTCCGCGGCGCGCTACCCGCACATGTTCGCCACGCTGAGTCCCACGTACATGGGCATTGCGCAGGCGGCCTACGACTTCACGGTGGCGTACCTGCGTGCCGAGGTGCCCGGCATGCCGCCGGTGAAACGCCGCATGTACCCGACCAAGCAGATCGCGGTGGCGGAGATGCGCATCAAGCTGGAGCAGACACGCGCGCTGTTCCTGCAGAACGCGCGTGACGCGCGGGTGGACCCGGACAAGGACATGCGCATGCGCCTGTTCGCGGCGCACTACACCATCATGGAAAACGCTGCGGCGCTGGCCGCCTTGGCCATCCGTACCTGCGGTGGCCAGAGCATGCTGAAGACGCTGCCGCTGGAGCGCCTGTACCGCGACAGCCGCTGCGGCAGCCTGATGCTGCCGTGGACGGCCGAGTTGTGTGTGGACAGGCTGGGCCGCGAGTGCCTGTACGAATCCGGTGAGCGCGACGAAGCCATTGAATAGCGTCGCAAGTGTTTGATCGTCTTGTCCCTGCACCATTGGCCGATGCGGCCGAATCGCATCTCAGGCAGGACGGCGTGGCCCGCGGCCACATCGTGGCCTGGCTGGGCCACAACAGCTGGGACCTGATCGCCACGCTGGTGGCCTGCCAACGCCTGGGGGCGGTGCTGCTGCCGCTGAACTGGCGGCTGGCAGCGGCAGAACTGGTGCAGATCCTGCGCCACGCGCAAGCCGCGCACCTGCTGGGCACGCCGGAGATGGACGCGCTGGCGAGCGAGGTGCTGGCGGCCAAGCCGCTCCACAAGGGGTCGGCAGAAGGCATCCAGGCCGGTGACCTGCTGCTGGTCTACAGCAGCGGCACCACAGGAAGCCCCAAGGGCGCGCTGCACACCGCGGCTGGCCTGCAGGCCAACGCCGTGGCGGCCATCGCGGCGCAGCACCTGACGGCGCGCGACCGTGTGCTGAGCGTGCGGCCGCTGTTCCACGTCGGCGGCCTGTGCATACAGACGCTGCCGGCCCTGGCGGTGGGCGCCAAGGTGAGCCTGCTGCCGCGTTTCGAGCCCGGTGCCTGGTTTGACGCGGTGGAGCAGTGGCGCCCCACCACCACGCTGCTGGTGCCCGCGGTGATGAAGGCCTTGATCGACCACCCGCGCTGGGCCGCGGCGGA
>JANOAM010000820.1:0-5087 GCA_031411215.1 Betaproteobacteria bacterium | reverse complement strand
CCAAGGCCGGCTGGCCCTTCACGGCCGAACTGAAGCTGGTGCTGGACCCCGAGATCAGCAACTGGAAGCTGGAATTCGACTTCGGCGAAGACCAGCGCGCCGCCGAAGGCGACGGCGAGCCCGTGGACTTCAGCGGCCAGGAAAGCCTGGGCGCCTGCCCCAAGTGCCAGGGCCATGTCTATGAACATGGCAGCAACTACGTCTGTGAACACAGCGTGGGCGCGCACGTCACCTGCGACTTCAAGAGCGGCAAGATCATCCTGCAGCAACCGGTGGAACGCAGCGAAATCGCTAAGCTGTTGACCACGGGCAAGACCGGCCTGCTGGAGAACTTCGTCTCCAACAAGACACGCCGCAAGTTCAAGGCCTTCCTGAGCTACGACAAGAAGGAAGGCAAGGTGAGCTTCGAGTTCGAACCGCGTGCGGCACGGCCTGCCGCGAAGAAGGCTGCGGCGAAGAAGGCAGCTGCGTGAGTTGAGGCCGGCGCGAGCCCTGGACGGCGGGTGACCGACTGCGCTCATGTCCCCCGCCACAGTCTGCTGCGCAGCCTGCGGCTCCTCCTTTACTTCGCTCCGTTGGTCACCCACCGTCCAGGGCGCCACCATCGCAGCGCGCGTGTTGGGCATGCCGCAGCCCACTGATCCCGCGCGAAAGAATGCACGCCCAAAGGCGCCCACACGCCGAGAAGCCAGGCAACCCGGATGCCCCGCCTATCATTCGCAACCCCAGCCCAAAGTACACCTCTGCATGACGAAGCCGCATACCCCCCGCCGCAGCCTGCTTCAAGCCGTCTTCTGCCTGCTGCTGGCAGCGCCCACCTGGGCCCATGCCCTGGTGTTTGCGGTGAACGAAGGCGTTACCTACCGCGTCAGCAACGACGAGATCCGGGCGCGTTACTCGGCCATCTCATCAGACCTGTCCAAGCTGCTGAACCAACCCGTGCGTGTGGAGCCGGTGGGCGACTACAACCAGTTGCGCAAGGGCTTGGCGGACAGGAGCTACGACTTGGCCATCGTGCACCCGGCGCACATCTCCATCATGGCCATGAAGAACAACGGCTACAGGCTGGTGGCGGTGACCAAGGGCTTCACGGAATACACCGCGCGCTTCCTGGTGCGCGCCGATTCGCCCATGAAGAGCCTGGCCGACCTGCGCGGCAAGAAGGTCGGTGCACCGGACGAGGACTCCATCACCAGCTGGATGATGCGCGCCACGATTCGCGACGCGCTGGGCAAGGCCGACGCGGTGCAGTACACCTACACGCGCTACCAGGACGCCGTGCCCTTCATGGTGGAACACACCTTCACCCAGACCGGCGCCACCGCAGCGGGGGGTGTCGTCAAGCAGTGGGAAACCAGCGGCGGCAAGGTGCTGGCCAAGTCCAAGCCGGTGCCGATCAAACACGTGATCGCCGCGCCCAGCATCGGCACTGAAGACCTGGAACGGCTGCGCGACTACTTCACCGGCCTGGACAGCACGGAGGCCGGCCGCAAGAAGCTGGAGCCGATCAAAGTGCAGGGCTACGCGGCCTATGACGCCGCCGTGCTGATGAACCTGGGCACCTGGCTGGGGCTGTGACCGCGGAAGTCCTGGTCAAGCTGGCGGCCATCCTGTTGACGGTGGCGCTGGGCTGGATTGCAGGGCGTTTGGGCTGGCTGGGGCGCTTCAGCCCGCGTGAGGGCATTGACCCGGCACGTGTGCTCAGCAACGCGGCCTTCTACCTGTTCGTGCCGGCGCTGCTGTTCCGCACCATGGTGCGCCAGGACCTGGGCAGCATGCCGTGGCGCACGCTGGCCGCCTACTTCGTGCCTGCCACGGTCTTCTCGCTGGTGATGGTCGCGTGGTGGCGGCGGCGCGGCCTGCGGCACCCCGCGGCGCCCGTCACGCGCACGGTGGCCGCGGTGTACGGCAACGGTGTACAGCTGGGCATTCCGATGGCGGCGGCGCTGTTTGGTGAGGTCGGCCTGGCGTTGCACGTCTCCCTGGTCAGCCTGCACGGCCTGGTGCTGCTGACGCTGCTGACCGTGCTGGTGGAAAACGACCTGGCACGCGCGGGGCCCACCACGTCGCGCTGGGAAACGGCGCGGACCACCGCGCGCAACGCGGTCATCCACCCCGTGGTGCTGCCGGTGCTGGCGGGCCTGGTCTGGAACTTCACGGACCTGGGCCTGCACCCCGTGGTGGACCAGACGCTGCTGGGGCTGGGCAGTGCGGTGGTGCCCGTGTGCCTGGTGCTGATCGGCGTGAGCCTGGCGATGTACGGCCTGTCCAGCGGCCTGCGCGAAGCCCTGGCCGTGTCGGCGGTGAAGCTGCTGGCAATGCCCGCGCTGGTGCTCGCAGTGGCGCATTGGGGCTTTGGCCTGGCGGGCATGCCGCTGGCGGTGCTGGTGATGATGGCCGCGCTGCCCACGGGCAACAACGCGCTGATCTTTGCGCAGCGCTACGACACGCTGCAGGCCGAGGCAACGCTCACCATCCTGCTGTCCACCGCGCTCTTCGCGGTGACGGCGGCGCTGTGGATGGGCGTGCTGGGCTGGGTCGGCTGAGCGGCCAACGCCGGCTGCGCTGATTGGCGACAATCGGGGCATGACGCCGAACGACATCCCCGCCTACATGGCCCACGTGGGTGTGGCCGCACGTGCCGCGGCCACGGCCATGGCAGCAGCGCCCACCGCTGCCAAGGACCTGGCCCTGCGTGCCCTGGCCACGCGGCTGCGCAATGCCGGGCCTGAACTGCAGGCCGCCAACGAACAGGACCTGGCTTCCGCACGCGGCAACGGTTTGGCCGAGCCCATGGTCGACCGCCTGAAGCTCACACCCAAGGTCATTGCCACGGTCGCCGAAGGCTGCGAGCAGATCGCCGCCATGGCCGACCCCATCGGCGAGATCACCGGCGTCAAGCGCCGCCCCAGTGGCATCAGCGTGGGCCAGATGCGCGTGCCGCTGGGTGTCTTCGGCATGATCTACGAGAGCCGGCCCAACGTGACCATCGAGGCCGCATCGTTGGCCATCAAGAGCGGCAACGCGGCCATCCTGCGCGGCGGCTCCGAAGCCCTGCACAGCAACCTGGCGCTGTGGCGCCTGGTGCAGGCCGCGCTGGCGGATGCTGGTCTGCCGGTGGACGCGGTGCAGCTGGTGCAGACCACCGACCGCGCCGCCGTCGGCCAGCTGATCACCATGCCCGAATACGTGGACGTGATCATCCCGCGCGGCGGCAAGGGCCTGATCGAACGCATCAGCGCTGAAGCCAAAGTGCCCGTCATCAAACACCTGGATGGCAACTGCCATGTGTATGTGGACGAGCAGGTGGACCTGGACCTGGCGGTGAAGGTCACCGACAACGCCAAGACCAACAAGTACAGCCCCTGCAATGCCGCTGAGTCGCTGCTGGTGCATGCGGCGCAGGCCGCTGACTTTCTGCCGCGTATAGGCGTTGTGCTGGCGGCCAAGGGCGTTGAAATGCGCGGCTGCGCACGCAGCATGGCCGCGCTGGTCGGCCTGCCCAAGGTCGTGGCCGCGACCGAAGAAGACTGGTCCACCGAGTACCTGGGGCCCATCCTCAGCGTCAAGGTGGTGGACAGCCTGGACGAAGCCATCATGCACATCAACCGCTACGGATCGCACCACACCGACGCCATCCTCACCACCAACCACCCGAACGCCATGCGCTTCCTGCGCGAGGTGGATTCCGCCAGCGTGATGGTCAACGCCAGCACGCGTTTTGCTGACGGCTTTGAATACGGCCTGGGCGCGGAGATCGGCATCAGCACCGACAAATTCCACGCCCGTGGGCCTGTCGGCCTGGAAGGCCTCACGTCCATGAAGTGGGTGGTGCTGGGCCAGGGCGAGGTGCGCAGCTGACATGGGGCCCCCAAGCTCGCTAGCGCTCGCTACCCCCCGAGGGGGCCGTCCGCCAGCAGCCCGGCCGAGCCGGTTCTGCGACGGGAAGCTGGATTGGGTCACGTCGCTTCACACGCCGGGCGCCGCATGAAGACCTACGTCATCGTCACGCTGGCGGTCGCTGCGGTGCTGGTGTTCTGGGTGATCGGCGCCTACAACCGCCTGGTGGTGCTGCGCAACACCATCGCCAGCGCCTGGGCCAAGGTGCAGGAAGCGCTGAGCCAGCGCGCCAGCGGCGTGGCGGCTCTGACGGACCTGCTGCGCGAACCCATGGCCGCCGAACAGGGCGCGCTGGACACCTGGCTGACCACGCATGCGGAAGCCGTGAAGGCGGCTGCGGCACTGGCCGGCAAGCCCGTCAACGAAGCCGGCGCCCAGGCCTGGGTGGCCGCCGAATCGGCGCTGGGCGCCGCGGCGAGCCGGCTGCTGGCGCTGCTGGAACAGCACCCCGACCTGTCGCAGCAGGAAGGCCTGGCTGACGCCCTGGAGGCCTGGCGCGAAGGCCAGGCCAAGCTGCCGTTTGCGCGCCAGCTCTTCAACGAAGCGGCCAAGGACTACAACGACGCGGTGGCGGTGTTCCCCACGCGCATCGTGGCGCATGGCTTCGGGTTGGGGCGGGCTGGGCTGATCTGAACGCCCCTGTACGCCTGCGCGCTGGCGCGCCCGCCTAGTTTTTGGGCCCCAGCGGCGCCAGGCGCTCGGAGGCCGGCACGTCCACATCGCCATCAAATTCCACGGCGATCTGCATGCACACCGCGCGGCACAGCGTGGCCGCACGTTCGCTGCCGATGCGGTAGTAGATCTGCGTCGCGTCACGCCGCCGCGCCAGCACGCCGGCACGGTACAGCGTGGCCAGGTGCTGGCTCATGTTGGGCTGCGTGGTGGCAATCTCGCTCAGCAGTTGCGACACGTTCTTCTCGTGGCCACACAGCGCACTGATGATCTTCAGCCGTATGGGCGTGGCGAGCAGGCGGAACAGGTCGGCAGCGGAGTCGAAGACCTGGTCGGACTCTTCGGCGGCGGTGGATTCGCGCGGGCTGTTCATGTCTCGTTCATGGTTTCTTGGGCGGCGTGCTGATCAGGAAGCGGTAGTGGTCGCGCTGCAGCACCGCAGCAATCGACACCACGTCTTCGGGGAACAGCTGCAGGTTCAGTTCGGTGTTGCAGCGCTCCACCATGGTGACCAG
>JANOAM010000819.1:0-1571 GCA_031411215.1 Betaproteobacteria bacterium | reverse complement strand
TGGAATACAACGCGCTGCACGGCGGCATTCAGCGCCACTTTGAAGCCTTGCCGGACGCATTGTTGACAGACCCTGCATGGACGCGCCTGCTGGTGTCGCTGGCCAACGTCGCCAGCGGCTTGCGCCAGCCCGGCCGCTGGTTCGTGGAAGCGCACCAGTTCCGCATCGACACCACCGACGGCATAGGCCGGCCCACGCCGGAAGGCGCGCACCGCGACGGCGTCGACCTGGTGGCCGTGGTGTTTGTCGGCCGCAACAACGTCAAGGGCGGAGAGACGCGGGTCTTTGACGCCCGCGGCCCGCAGGGCGTGCGCTTCACGCTGCGCGAACCCTTCAGCGTCCTGCTGCTGGACGACGAAAGGGTGGTCCACGAAACCACACCCATCCAGCCGCTGCAGCCCCACCAGCCGAGTTGGCGCGACACGCTGGTGCTGACCTACCGCCAAGGCGGTTTCCAGGGGCCAGACGCCCCATGAACCCACTGCAGGAGCCCACGATGCCTGAACCCCTCGTTCCCTTGGCGATCCACGCTGCCGATGTGCTGGCCGCCGCCGAACGCCTGCAAGGCCACGCCCACCGCACGCCGGTGATGACGTCCCGCACCGCCAACGAACGCACCGGCGCGCAGGTCTTCTTCAAGTGCGAGAACTTCCAGCGCATGGGCGCCTTCAAGTTCCGCGGCGCCTACAACGCGCTGGCGCAGTTTGCGCCGGAGCAACGCAAGGGCGGTGTCATCGCCTTTTCTTCCGGCAACCACGCCCAGGCAACCGCGCTGTCAGCGCGGCTGCAGGGCATGCCTTCGGTGATCGTGATGCCGCAGGATTCCCCCGCTGCCAAGCTGGCCGCGACGCGCGAATACCAACGTGGTCAGCCCGGCAGCGAGGTCGTGCTGTACGACCGCTACAGCGAAGACCGTGAGGCGATTGGAAAACGCCTGGCGGCCGAGCGCGGCATGACCCTGATCCCGCCCTACGACCACGCGCATGTGATGGCCGGGCAGGGCACCGCCGCGCTGGAGCTGTTGCAAGACACCGGCCCGCTGGACCTGCTGCTGGTGTGCGTGGGCGGTGGCGGCCTGATCAGCGGCTGCGCCGTGGCCGCGCACCACCTGAGCCCGGGCATCAGCGTGGTGGGCGTGGAACCTGAAGCTGGCAACGACACGCAGCAAAGCCTGGCACAAGGCCGTATCGTGCACATCGACACCCCGCGCACCATCGCCGACGGCGCGCAGACGCAGCACAGCGGCAATCTCACCTTCCCGGTGATCCAGCAGCTCGTCAACCGCATCGAGACGGTGAGCGATGAACAACTCATCCGCAGCATGCGCTTCTTCGCCGAGCGCATGAAGATGGTGGTGGAGCCCACCGGCTGCCTGGCCGCCGCCGCGCTGCTGGAAGGGGTCGTGAAGGCGTCGGGAAAGCGGGTCGGCGTCATCATCAGCGGTGGCAACGTGGACCTGACCAAGTACGCCCAATTCGTCGGCGGAGCCTGAGGTAACGTCTGCGGTTTCCAAAATTTGGAGACCGCACCATGGCAGACGCCACCCCGGCCGCGCCCGCTGCAGACAGCGA
>JANOAM010000818.1:0-5271 GCA_031411215.1 Betaproteobacteria bacterium | reverse complement strand
CAGCGCCATGGAGGCGAGCCAGGCGCGCGCCAGACCCAGCCGTGCGACGGCGCGCACCCACAGCGGCATGCTCAGGGCGCCAGCCGCAAAATAGCTGGCCAGGAACACCGGCTCCCAGGCCTGGGCCTGCAGGCGGTCGCGAATGAAGAAGAGCACCAGCGTCGCCGGCACCGCGCTGGCCACGCCGTTGACCAGGTAGATGGCCAGCAGGCGGCGGAAGGCCGATGAGGCCAGCGGCCGTTGCAGGCTTTTGGCCGCCGCGAGCACGCTGCCAGGGCCCGGCCGCGGTGCCTGCCACAGCAGCGCCACACCGCCAACCAGGACCAGCGTGAACACGGCGCCGGTCACTGACAGGCCGGCCACCGAGGGCAGCACGCTGGCCACCAGCACACCCACCAGTGCCAGGCCTTCGCGCCAGGACACGATGCGCGCGCGCTGCCCTTCGTCACCCCCCAGCCGCGCGCCCCAGGCCTGGTGCAGCACGGACAGCACGCTGTAGCTCAAGTAGGTCACCGCCAGCAGCGCGGCACACCAGACCAGCAGCGCGGCCTGCCCATGAACCGGTGGGAAGAAGAGCCCGCGGAAGCCCAGCGCCAGCACCCCGGCTGCGGCGACTGCCGTCCACAGCACCCGCTGCAGGTGCTGCGCAAACCAGCCGTCGACCCAGCGGCCGATCAGCGGGTCGGCCACGGCGTCCAGCAGGCGCGCGCCCAGGAGCAGCGCACCCAGCGTGGCCAGGGGAATGCCGAACTCGCTCGCGTAGTGGTTGGGCAGCAGCACGTACAGCGGCAGCGCCACAAAGGCCAGCGGCAGGCCCAAACCCCCGTAGGCCAGGCCCTGTGCCCAGCCACCGCGCCACGCGGGCGCCGCCAAGGCGGCGGTCATCTGGTCTTGCCCAGCAGCGCGTCGCGCAGCGCAGGTTCGGAGGTCTTCTCGGACAGCCAGATGCCAAAGAAGAGGCGCGCGAATTCCGCGTCGCGCAACTCGCCCTTCAACTGCGCATTGACGAAGAAGCGTGCGCCGATGCCGGGCAGTTGCAGGCCGGTGATGCGGTCGCCTTCCTTGACGTCGGGAAAGAGCTTCTTCATGCCGCCGAGCCACTGTTCGGCGCGTGCGTCAGGTACATCGACCTGGCGCCTCATTTCCTTCAGCGAGCGCTCGGCGATCAGCTCACCCTTGAGGGCGCGTGCGTAGATCAGTTCCAGCGCCAGCGGCTGTGATGGCCAATCGGCGGCCATTGGCGCTTCGCCCACCCACAACCGTGCGTCGTAGATGTGCAGGCCCAGGAAGGTGAGCCGGCCCTGGCCCTGCAGCCGTACACCGGGTAGGTCCTTGGTCAGTTCCGGCGGCACGGCCGGCCCCGCGCCGCGCGCGGTTGGCAAGGCCAGCAGAGGCAGGGCGGCAAGTAGCGCGCGGCGTGTGCACATGCTGCGGTGTCAGGCCGGCTTGCGCAGCGTGAACTGCATGACGTTGGTGTTGCCGGTGTCGAAGGCCGCTTCGCAATAGGCCAGGTAGAACTCCCAGATGCGCAGGAAGCGGGTGTCGAAGCCCTGCTGCAGCACAGCGCCTTCCTGGCGCAGAAAGTCCGCGCGCCAGCGGCGCAGGGTCTCGGCGTAGTCCTGGCCAAAAGCCAGCTCGTTGATGACTTCCAGGCCGACCTTGGCCGCCTCGGCCTTGAAGGCGCTGGGGCTGGGCAGCAGGCCGCCCGGGAAGATGTACTGCTGGATGAAATCCGTACCAGACACATAACGGTCGAAAAGATCGTCACGGATGGTGATGCTCTGGATGCAAGCGCGGCCACCGGGCTTGAGCTTGCTGCTGAGCGTGGCGAAGAAGCTCGACCAGTACTCACGGCCCACAGCTTCGAACATCTCGATGCTGGCGATGGCGTCAAAGGGCTCGTCGCCGATGTCGCGGTAGTCCTGCAGGCGCAGGTCCACCCGATCGGCCACACCCGCCTTGCGCTGGCGTTCCTGCGCATAGGCCAGCTGTTCACTGGACAGGGTCACGCCGGTCACGCGGGCGCGGAAGTCGGTGGCGGCGGCCTCGGCCAGGGCGCCCCAGCCGCAGCCAATCTCCAACAGCCGCTGCCCGGGCTTGATGCCGCACTCGTCCAGCGCACGCCGCACCTTGGCGTGCTGGGCCTGCGGCATGGGCTGGCCCAGATCGCCGTTGAACAGCGCACTGGAATAGTTCATCGTCTCGTCCAGCCACAGGCGGTAGAACGGGTTGCCGATGTCGTAGTGGGCGTGGATGTTCTTCTTGCTGCCGCTGCGTGAATTGCGGTTCAACAGGTGCTTGATGCGGTAGGCCAGGCTGCCCCACCAAGTGCCGTAGATGACCTCTTCCACCGCTTCGCGGTTGGCGATGAACAGCTTCAGCAGGGCCACCAGGTCGGGTGTGTGCCAGCTGCCGTCTATCCAGCTTTCCGCGAAGCCGATGTCGCCGCTTTTCAAGGCTGCGCTGCAGACACGCCAGTCTTCCAGACGCAAGGCGGCACGCGGTTCGGCGCCGCTGCCAAAGCGGGCCTGCGTGCCGTCCGGGTACTGCAGGTCCAGCGTGCCCACACGCAGGTTCTTCAGCAGGCGGAAGACGGCGCGTGCGGCGGCCGGGGCGCCTTGCGGCGGGGCGAAGGGAAGGGTGGTCGTGTGGGTGGTCGTGATCATGGGCGGTCCGGAATCGTTGCCGAGGTCCTTCCAGGGTCGTTCCAGCGGCTGGTCAGGGTGGGTGGCGGGACGGGCTTGCT
Organism: Betaproteobacteria bacterium; assembly: GCA_031411215.1. Lineage (GTDB taxonomy): Bacteria > Pseudomonadota > Gammaproteobacteria > Burkholderiales > Burkholderiaceae_C > Rubrivivax. The sequence continues at coordinate 2,525 of JANOAM010000818.1, read as the reverse complement.
GAAGAAGGGCACGTGCTTGAGCCACAGCCGCAGCGCCTGCCAGTGGATGCGCGCGATGACACCAAAGGTCATCATGGGCATGCCGAAGAAGGCCGCGCGCGCGGCGGGCGCGGTCAGCGGCTGCAGGTGGCCGCTGACGCTGGTCTGCAGCAGCGGGCCGCTGTCGTCGTCGTGGTCCACCCGGGCCACCGTGCGGTTGTCTGTGCGCATGAAGCGGAAGCGGTACTGCCCCTGCACGTCGCAGAAGGGCGAGACGTGGAAGACCTTCTGCGCCCTCAGTTCGCGCCCGTAGGCCAGTTGTTCACCGGCCAGCAGGTAGCAGTGGCGTTCGCCAAAGGTGTTGTTGACCTCCACCACGATGGCCGCCAGCGTGCCGTTCGTGCGCTGGCAATGCCAGAAGCTCACGGGCTTGAAGGCGTAGCCCAGCACACGCGGGTAGGTGTGCAGCCAGACCTCGCCGTGGGCGTCGTGTACGCCTTCTTTCTGCAGCAGGTCGTCCAGCCAGGCCAGCGCGTCGCCGCGGCCGTCGCCATGGTCACGGTCGTGGAAGCTCAGCAGGCCGAAGCGGTTTCGCGGCAACGCGGCGCAGGCCTGGCGGCGCAGCGTGCGCATGGGCAGCATTAGGAAGTAGGTCGGGTATTCGAAGGCGTGCACGGCCGGCTTCAGCCGCCGGTGGCGGACGATGCCTGTGCCGAGCAGCGCCTGCGTCTTCATGCCGCAGCAGCCAGCGTGGAGTCCGAGCGCCACTGTTCACGCAGGCCGGCGACCACGTTCAGCGCCGACATCAGCCCGTCTTCATGGAAGCCGTAGCGTGTCCACGCACCGCAGAACCACAGGTGCGAATGCCCCTGGATTTTCGGCAGCTGTGCCTGTGCCGCCACAGCAGCGCGGTCGAACACCGGGTGTTCGTAGTCGATCTCGGCGATCACTTTGTCCGGCGCCGGCATGTGCGTCGGGTCCGGGTTGAGCGACACCACCACGGGTTGCTGCCAAGGCAGCGGCTGCAGCTGGTTGATCAGGTAGTGCAGGCACACGGCAGACTGCTCGCGGCCCAGACTCTGGGCACGCGCGTAGTTCCACGCGGCCCAGGCCTTGCGGCGCTGCGGCAGCACGGCGGTGTCGGTGTGCAGCAGCGCGCGGTTGGGGTGGTAGCGGACGGCGCCCAGCACGCGGCGTTCGTCCGCCGTGGCGTCGTCCAGCAGTCGCAGGGCCTGGTTGCTGTGGCAGGCCAGCACCACCTCGTCGAAGCGTTCGGTGCCGGCCGCCGTGGCCACCAGCACACCGGCTGCGCCGCCGCCGGGGGGCAGGCGCTTGACGCCCAGCACAGGCGCGTTGAGCCTCGCGTCGGGGATGCGTTGCAGCATCTTCTGCACGTAGTTGCGCGCACCGCCCTTCACCGTGTGCCACTGCGGCCGGTCAGCCACCTGGATCAACCCATGGTTGTGGCAGAAGCGGATCAGCGTGGCGACGGGGAACTGCATCATCTGGTCGGTGGGGCAGGACCAGATGCAGCCGATCATGGGCAGGAAGTACCAGTCCCGGAAGGCGGCGCTGAAACGGTGGCGCTTCAGGAAGTCGGCGATGGGCTCTTGCAGTTCGGCTTCCGCGCCGCGCAGCGCCAGCGACGTGGCCAGTTTGTTGAAGCGCAGGATGTCGGCCAGCATGGACCAGAAGCGCGGCCGCAGCAGGTTGCGGCGCTGGGCGAAGACGGTGTCCAGGCTGTTGCCGCTCCATTCCAGGCCCTGCTGGCGCACCTGCACCGAGAACGACATGTCCGACGGCGCCGTCTCCACACCCAGGTCCGCGAACAGGCGGATCAGGTTCGGGTAGGTGCGCTCGTTGAAGACCAGGAAGCCCGTGTCTACGCCATGCGTGATGCCGTCCAGCGTGACGTCCACGGTGTTCGTGTGGCCGCCGAAGTAGCTGCCGGCTTCGAAGAGGGTGACGTGTACCGGCTCAGCTTCCTGCGCCAGCGACCAAGCCACGCCCAGCCCGCTGATGCCGGAGCCGATGACGGCGACACGCTTCACAGCGCGCCCCCGCTTTGACCCTGCAACCGGGCCGGTGTAAAGACTGTCGTGCGGCGCCCCCAAGCGAACGAGGGAGGGAGGGAGGAGGAGCAGAACCGCCCGGGGATTGCAACCGGTGAGACCGGCCGTCCGCACGACAGGGAAATCGTCTGTGTCCAGCCGCCCTGTCTGCTGGCTGGACTGCCCTTTCTGACGGCACGTGGCCGGTGAAGTTCCAGCGCATCGTAGGGCCGCTTGTAAAGAATTGCGATGAGGCAGCGAACAGATGACTGGTTGGGTGTTTTCATGAACTGGTCAGTCATTTTGCGACTGAATGGTATCTTGCTTCTGCCGCGCCGTGGGGTAAAGCCACGTTTTCCCCAGGGTGGGCCGCCGCACGGTCGCGTATCCGGGCGCCCTCTACATTACGCAGATCTGCCGAGCCCGGATGCAAGTTGTCCTGGACAGTCCACGTGGTACGGCAGGCAAGACACCAGGGGCACCCGTGAACGAGCG
>JANOAM010000817.1:0-12807 GCA_031411215.1 Betaproteobacteria bacterium | reverse complement strand
CGAAACGCCATGCGCCGCCCGGCGATCCCATGGGATGTCCGTAGCCCGCGGTGGGGATGCACAAGGCATGGCAGTCGGCGATCGGTTTGACCAGCAGCTTGAGCAGCGCGTCGTGGATGCTCGCGTTCTTGATGCCGGCGGAGGTGAGCAGCAGCTTCATGAGGCCTTTCCAGAATCTGGCCGACCGGGCCAGTCAGGCCAACGACGATTGGGGACGCCAGAAATCGACATCGTTTTGCATGGCACGCGCACGGTGTTTGTTCAGCCCATCGCGTAGCGGTTCAGGAACTTGTTGCGGAACTTGCCGCCCGGGTCGAAAGTGGCGGCCAGTTGGCGGAAGTCGTCCAGCCGCGGATAGCGCGCCTGCACCTCGGCTGGCGACTGCGCGAACAGCTTGCCCCAATGGGCGGCGGCCTCATAGGGTGCCAGCGCGGCTTCGATCTTCGTCAGCAGCGGCAACACGGCCGCCATGTCGGGCTTCAAGGTGAAGTGAAAGGCCACGCAGTCGCGCCCATAGGCCGGGCTCATCCACAGCGTGTCCTGAGCCACCGCACGCACTTCCGTGACCAGCACCGCTTGCGCCAATGCTTCCTGCAGCGGCAGCAGCGCACGGAACGCGGCCACGGCGCATGACCGGGGCAGCAGGTATTCGGCCTGCAGTTCCTGGCCGTGGCTGGGACGGAAGTCCATCCGGAAGTGCGGCAGGCGCTCGTGCGCCGGGCCTGGTCGGCCCAACTGTTCGGTGCAGGCCTGGGCGTCGAGCCCGGGCAGGGGATGCTGCGGGGTGCGCGCGACAGCCGCACCGAACAGCGCTGCCGGGCTGTCCGCAGGCGATGCGTCACTGCCACTGCGGCGCTTGCACCACACGCTGTTGAACGCCGCCTGCCGCCAGGTGGTGAACAGGCTCACGCTGTACGCACAGGCCAGGATCTCGTCCAGATGCGCCAAGGCAGCGTCAAAGGGCAGGCCGAGGTAGACGTCCTGGCGGATGCTGAAGGCGGGCACGGTGGCCACGGTCACCGACACCACCACGCCCAAGGCGCCCAGCCCCGCGGCCACGCCGTCGAACACATCGGGGTGGGTGGCCCGGGACAAGCTGAGCAACTGGCCGTCCGCCTGGACCAGGTCCAGCGCCACCACCGACGCGGCCAGCACCGGGTTGGCCGCGCCGGAGCCATGTGTGGCGGTGGCATAGGCTCCAGCCAACGAGATGTGGGGCAGCGACGCGAAGTTCGGCAGGGCATAACCGTGCTGATGCAGGTACGCACCCAAGGCCCCGAAGGTGAGACCAGCCGACGCCCGGGCGGTGCCGGCCGCAGCGCTAATGTTCATCTCCTGCGGCATGTCCGCCAGCAGCAGCAGCGTGTCTTCACAGTCCGCGATGTCGTTGAACGAATGGCCCGTGCCCAGCACCTTGATGCGTGACCGGGACTGCAGCATGGTCTGCAGTTCCGCTACCGAACCCGGGCGCAAGACCTCACGCGCCGAGTAGGTGAGATTGTTGGCCCAATTGCGAAGCGGTTCAGTCATGGCCGGGTTCCAACGGGCTTGGCCCCGTGTCCGGCGATCTTAAGGGGCGCCTCCGCCGGCAGCCTCAGTGCCCGTGCACTGCCGGTCTGGGCCAGGCCGGTGAACCGTTGCGCAGCTTGTCATAGGCCTGTTGCACGACACCGTAGCACTCGCAGCTGTGCTCTTCCAGCCCCAGCCTGTCCAGCACCCAGATGTGCCCGCGCCGGTAGCGGATGAAGCCCGCTTCCTGCAGCTTCAAGGCGGCACCCGTGACACCTTCGCGGCGAACGCCCAGCATGCCTGCGATGCGCTCATGCGTGATCTTCACCTCGTCACCGGTCTGTCGGTCCAGGTGCTGCAGCAACCAGCGGCACAACTGCGGGCCCAGTTCATGGTGCCGGTAGCAGGCGGAGCTTTGCGCCATGTGTGCGAACAGCGCTTGGGTGTAGCGCAGCAATTGCTGCATCACCGGTTCATGGTCGCGCGCCAGGTCCGCGATGTCGCCCGCGCTCATGCGCCAGGCGCGCCCCGGGCGCTGCACCATGGCGCTGCTGAGGGCCTTGCCGCCGCCCATGAACGCACAGACGCCGACGACACCTTCGCAGCCCACCACGGCCACTTCAGCGCAAGCGCCATCCATCAAGGGCGAGAGCAACGAGACGATGCTGTCGACCGGGAAGTAGACATGACGAAGGACCGTTCCAGCCTCGTACAGCATCGTGCCGGTGGCGAGGTCCACCGACTCGATCATTGAGTGCAGAACATCCATCACTTCGGGTGGCAGCGAGGCCAGCAACAGGTTGTTCGCAGCAGACGTGCAGGAAGCGCTCAAAGGGTGCGTCTCGTGGATGACCCGTGGGCCGATGGACCCGAATCTAGGGGCCAGCGGTCCGATCCATTACGTCGAAAGACACAGCCGCTCAAACCAGCGGGCGTGTGGGCGGCCGGCCGTCGCCGTAGAGGTCCGCCAGCCGCGCCATCGCCTTCACGTCACGCAGGTAGAGGCGGCCATCGGCGATGCGGTGCAGGCCGCGCCGCTCCAGCTTGCGCAAAGTCTTGTTGGTGTGCACCAGCGACAAGCCCAGGCCATCGGCGATGTGCTGTTGCGTCAGCGGGAACGCGACCCCGTTCGCGCCCGCGTCGGGCTGCAGCGCGCCGGCGCGCTTGAACAACAGGATCAGCATGGACGCGATGCGCTCCTCGGCGCTGCGGCGCCCCACCGACAGCAGCGTGTCGTCGACCATCGACTCTTCATGCGCCGTGAGCCAGGTGACGTTGAAGCCCATCATCGGGCTGCGGCGGTGCAGTTCCCACAGGGCGTCACGCTGGAACACGCAGAAGAGCGCGTCGGTGAGTGTTTCCACACCATGCGCAGCGGCATCGCCCATCTTCTGCTGCACGCCGATGAAGTCACCGGCCAGCAGGAAGCTGAGGATCTGCCTGCGCCCGTCGCTCAGGGTCTTGTAGCGGAAGGCCCAGCCCTGCTGCAGCGTGTACAGCGGCGCGTCGGTCTGGCCTTCATGGATCAGCGCCTCGCCAGCCGCCAGGCGCCGTTCTCGCTGCTTGAGCGACTGCACGAGATCCAGCTCATCGCCCGTCGGTTCCTGGAACAGTTTCAGCGGCCGCAGGGGGCAGTCGCGGCAGGCCGTCTCGGCCCCGTGCGGCGGCGCGGGCGCGGCGGGGGATGGCGTGTCGGCGGCAGGGGCGGGAGCGGCGCTGTGGGGTTTGGGCATGCGGAACCTCGGAAGAGTATCGGTCGTGTCAGCGCCGGGCCCCCTATTATTTGGTGGCGGTTGCATGGTGCAACCCGTCGAGGTGCTTCATGTCGCTCACGCTCTACGCGCATCCTTTCTCTTCCTATTGCCAGAAGGTGCTCGTGGCCTTGTATGAGAACGACGTGCCCTTCGAATACCGGACGCTCGAAGACCCCGCCGCCATGGCCGAGCTGAAGCTGCGCTGGCCGTTCGCGCGCTTTCCGGTGCTCGTGGACGATGGCCGCACTGTGGTCGAATCGACCATCATCATCGAACACCTGATGCTCCAACACGGCGGCCGGGTGCGCTGGCTGCCCAGCGACCCGGTCGAAGCCCTTGAGGTTCGATTCCTGGACCGCTTCTTCGACAACGACGTGATGACGGCGATGCAGAAACCCGTCTTCGAGGCCCTGAGGACAGACGGTGCCCGCAAGGACGAAGCCATCGCCGAAGCGCGGCGGGCGCTGGACCTGGCCTATGGCTGGCTGGAGCGACGGCTTGCGGGACGCACCTGGGCAGCCGGGGACACCATCAGCCTGGCGGATTGCGCAGCGGCACCGTCGCTCTTCTATGCCGATTGGGTTCACCCCATTGCGGACCGCTTTCCGACGCTGCGCGCCTATCGGTCGCGCCTGCTCGCCCGGCCCGCATTCGCCCGCGCCGTCGACGAAGCGCGGCCGTTCCGGCACTACTTCCCACTGGGCGCGCCGGACCGGGACTGAAGCGCCCGACACGGGCATGCCGCCGCCGTGGCCTGCGCCACGCGCGCAGCTGTGCGCAGCCGCACAGACCGCCTGGATGCCAAGGCCCCAAGGTGCGGGCATTGCCATCTTCGCGAAAGCAGCGCGTCATGAACTACCAGAGCGTCAATCCCTTTGACGGCCGCCTGTCCAAGAGCTTCCCGGAACACAACACGGACGAGATCGAAGCCGCGCTGGCCCTGGCGGACCAGACTTTCCAGACTTGGCGCCAGACGAGCTTTGTCGAACGTGCCCGCACCCTGGCGCGCGCCGCCCACCTGCTGCGCGCCCGTGTCGACCACTTTGCGCGTCTGGTGACGCTGGAAATGGGCAAGCTGATCGGTGAAGCACGTGGAGAGGTGCTGCTCAGTGCCGAAATCCTGGACTACTACGCGCAGCACGGTGCGGCCTTCCTGGCGCCGCGCAACCTGCAGCCCGAACAAGGCCAGGCGCATGTGGAAAGCAGCCCGCTGGGTGTGATCTTCGGCGTGCAGCCCTGGAATTTCCCGTACTACCAGCTGGCCCGTTTTGCCGCGCCCAACCTGATGGCGGGCAACGTGGTGGTGGTCAAACACGCGGCCTGCGTGCCGCAGTGCGCCGAGGCCTTCGAGAAGATGTGGCTGGAAGCCGGTGCGCCCGAAGGCGCGTACACCAACCTGCGTCTGTCGCACGCGCAGGTGGACAGCCTGATCGACGACCGGCGTGTGCGTGGCGTGGCGCTGACCGGCAGCGTGGAAGCCGGCCGCAGCGTGGCGGCGCGCGCGGGCATGGCCATGAAGAAGTCGACCATGGAACTGGGTGGCAACGACGCCTTCATCGTGCTGGAAGACGCGGACCTGGTGCAGGCCGTGCAATGGGCTGTGTGGGCCAAGATGAACAACATGGGCCAGTGCTGCGTGGCGGCCAAACGCTTCATCGTGGCCGACGCGGTGGCCGGCCGTTTCCTGGACCAGTTCCAGACCGCGCTGACGCTGCTGCAAGCCGGCGACCCGCTGGACCCGGCCACCACGCTGGGCCCGCTGTCCACCGAAGCCGCGCTGCACACGCTGCTGGACCAGGTCAAGCGCAGCATGGCCGCGGGGGCCACGGTGCTGATGGGTGGCCAGCGCCTGCACCGGCCGGGCTCCTTCATGGCGCCGACCATCCTCACCGACGTGAGCCCCAGGAACCCGGCCTACCGCGAAGAGTTCTTCGGCCCGGTGGCGCTGTTCTTCCGCGTGGCGGGTGAGGACGAAGCCGTCGCCCTGGCCAACGATTCCGACTTCGGTCTGGGGGCGTCCATCTTCACGCGGAATGTGGAGCGTGGCCTGCGCCTGGCCAGTCGCATCGACAGCGGCATGGTTTTCATCAACCACCCCACATGGACGGCTGCGGAGCTGCCTTTTGGCGGCGTCAAACAGTCCGGCTACGGGCGCGAATTGTCCGACCTGGGCATACGCGAATTCATCAACCACAAGCTGGTGCGTGTGTCGTCAGCAGGAGATAGGGCATGAGCCGCATGATGCAAGCCGCGACCGTGCAAGCCTATGGCGCACCGCTGGTGATTGGCGAATGGCCCATGCCCGAGCCCGGGCCGGGCGAGATCCTGGTGCGCACCGAAGCCTGCGGCGTGTGCCACACCGACCTGCACGCCGCACGTGGCGACTGGCCGGTGAAGCCCAAGGTGCCGTTCATCCCCGGTCACGAAGGCATAGGGCGCGTGGTGGCACTGGGCGCGGGGGCCAGGGGGGTGAAAGAGGGCGACCGTGTCGGCGTGCCCTGGTTGTTTTCGGCCTGCGGCCACTGCGAGCATTGCCTGGCAGCGTGGGAGACGGTCTGCGACCAGGCGGAGTTTGGCGGCTACACGCGCAACGGTGGTTTTGCCGACTACATCGTGGCCGACCCGGCCTATGTCGCGCGCATCCCGGCGGGCCTGACGGCGCAGGCTGCGGCGCCGCTGATCTGCGCCGGTGTCACCAGCTACAAGGGCTTGAAGGAGACCCGTGCCAGGCCCGGTGAATGGGTGGTGATCTCCGGCATCGGCGGGCTGGGTCACCTGGCGGTGCAGTACGCCAAGGCCATGGGCATGCTGGTGTGCGCGGTGGACGTGGACGACGGCAAGCTGTCACACGCCACGCGCCTGGGCGCCAACGCGGTGGTCAATGCGAGCCAGGGGGACGCCGCGGCCGAGGTGCAGAAGCTCACCAGCGGCGGCGGCCATGGTGTGCTGGTCACGGCGCCCAGCATCGGCGCCTTTCACCAGAGTGTGGCCATGACACGCAAGCGCGGCACCTGCGTGCTGGTGGGCCTGCCGCCGGGGGACTTCCCTACACCGCTGTTTGACGTGGTGGCCAAGTGCATCACCATCCGTGGGTCCTTTGTCGGCACCCGCCGCGACATGAACGAGGCCTTGGCCTTTGCCGCTCACGGGCTGGTGTCGGCGGACGTGGAGTTGGCGCCGCTGACGGCGATCAACAGCGTGTTTGACCGCCTGGCAATGGGGCAGGTGCCGTCGCGGGTGGTCTTGAACTTCGCTTGAGCATGGTCGATGCCGTCATAGGGCCTGCTGACGCCTACGTCTCGACGGTGCGGCAGCGCACGCCGCCGTTCGCTGTCGCACACACCGCCCAGGATGAATCTCGTCTACTGAGGAAGACAAGCCCATGAACGAGACCTCAGACCACTCCACACACCAGGCGCGCATCACCGGCCCGGTTCCCTACGTCACGGGCAGCGGGCGCAGGCAGAACATCCCCATCGGCCCTTGCCTGGTGGAAAGCCTCGGTGGTCAGCACATCGACGTCATCTGGGGCACCCGGGGACAGAGTTCCGTGGCGCTGCCCATCGCCGAGATCCTGGCCGCCCGCAACGACGGGCATCTGGTGCTGCTGGACTGACGGGGCCAGTTCGATCTGCGCCGTGTCGCGCCAATACCCTGATGGCAGCTCATCTGCGGCAACCGATGCATTCAGTTGCCCAGCAGCTCACCTATGGGCCGCAGGTCCTCGACGCGGTCGCACACCGCCTTCACCGTGGTCAGGATGGGCACGCCCAGCAGCAGCCCCCAGACACCCCAGAGCCAGCCGAAGGCCAGCACACCGACAAACACGGTGACGGCGTTCAAGCGGTTGGTGCGGCTGGTCAACCAGGGCGTCAGCAGGTTGCCCGAAACGACATGGATGGCCATCACGATGCCGGGCGCGGCGAGCGCCATGTTCAGGGTGCCGAACTGCACGAAGGCCACCAGGCCGGCGCCGCCGGCAACCACCAGGCCACCTATGTAGGGCACGAAGTTCAGCACAAAGGCCACCACGCCCCACACCGCCGCGCGGTCCAGCCCGATGGCCAGGAACGCCAGCCAGGTGGCGACGCCCACCAGCACGCTGGTGAACACCTGCACCAGCAGGTAGCGGTGGATCTGCCCGCTGATCTCGTCCAGCGCCTGCACGGTGATGCGCCGGCGCGCGAAAGTCGGGCCGGCGATCTTCACCATCTTGCGCCGGAAGCTGCTGCCCGACGCCAGCACGAAGTAGGCGATGAACACCACCACCAGCACCTGGCCCAGCGTCGCCGCCGCACCCAGCGTGCCGGTCCACAGGTAGTCCTTGATGTCGAAGCGGGCCTTTTCGATGCTCACGCGGGTGACACCGCGTGGCGCGGCCGGGCGCACGGCGCTGCCTTCCTGCGCCGCCTGCTCCAGGTCACTGGCAGCGCGTTGCACCTTGTCGATGGCGGATTCGTGGCCGCGCTGCGCACGCACGGCCTCACGCACCTTCTGCGTGGCCACGGGCAGGGATTCGAGCAACGCGGTGGCGTCGTCGGTCATGGAAAACGCCGTCCAGCCGATGCCCGTGCCGATGGCGCCCAGCAACAGCGCGGCACCCAGGGCACGCGGCAAACGCAGGCGCTCCAGGCGGTCCACCAGCGGGCTGAGCGCATAGCTCAACGTCACGCCCAGCAACAGCGGGATGAACACCGTGCGCGCCACGTGCAGCGCGAACAGGCAGGCGATGGTCGCCAGCAGCGCCAGCGAGGCGCTGCGCACGTCAATCGGCATGTGCAGGTGCACACGCTGCGCGTCGGTGGCGGTGGATGTGACTGTGGCGGGTTCAGGGGTGTCGTCCATCACGACGAGGCTAAGCCATTGCGCTGCGCCGTGCCGCCGCGTGCAGCAGGAACAGCCGCTGCCTGACAGCGCTGTGGGTGCCTGTCCTACAGACCCGCCAGGGCGCGCCGGCAGACCATGTGACATCCACAAGACACCATGCACCTGAAGCCCCAACGCCTTGCCGATGTCCTGAAGCATCCGGGTGCGTTCATGCTGCAGGTGCTGCGTGGTTTCCGTGCCAACCAGGGCTTGCTGCTGGCGGGTGCGGTGGCCTACTACGCGCTGCTGTCCATCGTGCCGCTGCTGATCCTGACGGTGATCGCGCTGTCGCATGTCGTCGACCAGGTCGAGTTGCTCAGCACACTGCAGCGTTATCTGGAATGGCTGGTGCCGGGGCAGTCGCGCGCCATCGTGGCGGAGCTCGCCAGCTTCCTGGCGCACCGTGACGTGCTGGGCTGGGTGCTGCTGCTGAGCATGCTGTTCTTCAGCTCGCTGGCGTTCACGGTGCTGGAGAACGCGATGTCGGTGATCTTCCACCACCGCGTCGCGATCCGGCGCCGCCACTTCATCGTCTCGGCGCTGATGCCCTACTGCTGCATCCTCATCCTCGCGCTGGGTCTGCTGCTGGTCACGCTGGTGGCCGGCGGCCTGCAGGCCCTGGGCGAGCGGCATGTGCTGTTCCTTTGGCGTGACTGGTCGCTGGGCGGTGTCTCGGGGCTGCTGCTGTACCTGCTGGGGCTGGCAGGGGAGGTCTTCGTGCTGACCGCGGTCTACCTGGTGATGCCGGTGGGCCGGCTGTCACTGACCCACGCGCTGTTCGGCGCCGTAGCCGCGGCGCTGCTGTGGGAGCTGTCGCGCCATGTGCTGGTCTGGTACTTCGCCACGCTGTCGCAGATCGGCACCGTCTACGGATCGCTGACGACGGCCATCGCGGTGCTGCTGAGCCTGGAGCTGGCCGCCACCTTGCTGCTGCTGGGCGCGCAGGTGATCTCTGAATACGAACGTTTTGACCAGCCGGGCAGCACCAAGGCAGAGCCCTTCACCACGCGGGCCGTCTGACCCTGCCGCTGGTGGCAGACTTCGGGGCAGTCAACACCTGCCAACCACCTTCAGCCCAACCATGGACAGACCCAGACTCCGCGTCGGCCAGTCGATCACGCCGGAGCAGTTCGAAGCGCTTTCCGACGAGCAATTGGAACGCCTGGTGCCCCGCGCCTACCGCGAATACTTTCCCGGCAAGGACCTGTGCCCTGACGGCAGTTTCTACCTGCACGACGGCACGGCCTGGAGCTTCTTCAAGGGCGGGTTCCTGGACGAGTGAACACGCTGGTGGCGGCTCACTGGTAGCCGATGCCCATCACGTAGTTGCGCAGCAAGGCCTCTTCGTGGTTGCCGGCCGCCAGCAGGGCACGCAGGCCGTCGCGGGCGTTCACCACACCCAACGGCTTGCTGTCGGCACTGACCAGCAGCACATGGATCAGACCACGGTTGTGCATCTGGGCCAGCACGTCGGACAGCGCGTCGTCCAGCGCACAGGCCGTGAAGTCCGGCGTCATCACCTCCGCCGCACGGGTGGTGAAGAAACCGCTTTGGCCCAGACCCAGGCGCCGGACCAGCACGGTTTCTGTGATGACGCCCAACGCCTCACCCGCCGCGCCGCACACCACCACGACGCTGATCTGCGGACTCGACAGCAGGGCCGCCACTTCGACCAGCAGCGCGTCTGCACCGACGATGCGCAGCCGCGAACGGGCCACCGCTTCAACGGCGCTGACCAGTCCAGGCGCCACGACGCGCGCCTCTGCAGCGGCCACCGGTGGGCTTTCCGTGGCCACGCTGTCAGCGCTGCCTGGCGGCGTGCCCGCCGGCGTGCCGAGCGGGCTCACGCGGCTGCGGCCAGCGCCGCTTCCAGTTGTGCCTTGTTCATCAGGGAGCGGCCCTTGAGACCGCGTTGGCGTGCTTCATTGCGCAACTGCATCAGGGTCCGGCCACCCGGGCCCAGATGCGAGCGCAGGCCGCCGCGGCGGCTGGCGGACATGTCATGGAGCGACGAGGCGCTGGCCTGCACCGACTCACCGTGTTGTGCCCGCTCCTTGTTGACGACGCGGGCGGCGATCTCTTCGGCCAGGGGCCGGGGCTTGCCCCGTTCAAGCAGGCTGTCCTTGATGTGCACGTACTGGCGCTCACGCTTGGCGCTCCAGGCTTTCTGAGGCATGACGGATCCTTTGGCGTGTTGGTTCGCGGCTGGCCTGCAAGTCGCCCTGTTCAACGGCGGATGAACGCCAGCAGGTCCTCGCTCAGGCGCTGCTTGTCAGTGGCGAACAGCCCGTGTGGCGCGCCGCCATATTCCAGCAGCGTCGAATTGGCGATGGCCGCGTGCGCAGCCCGCGCGGTGGCGGCCACCGGCACCGTCTTGTCAGCCGTGCCGTGGATGATCAGCGTCGGCACCCGGAAGGCTTCCAGGTCACCGCGGAAGTCGGTGGACGCGAAGGACTTGGCGCATTCCAGCGTGGCGCGAAGGCTGGCCTGCATGGCTTGGCTGCGCGCCCAGTCCACCAGTTCAGAACTGACCGGGTGCGTCAGCACGCCGACGCCGAAGAAGTCCTTGAAGAAGCCGGCAAAGAAGTGCGCCCGGTCGTCGCGCATCTGGCCGGCCATGGCGTCGAAGACGGCTTGTTCGACACCTTCGGGGTTGTCTGCTGACTTCAGCATACCGGGCACGACGGACGACACCAGTGCCGTCTTGATCACCGACTCGCCGCCGTGGCGCGACATGTAGCGTGCCACTTCGCCGCCGCCCATCGAGAAGCCGACCAGCGTGACGTTCTTGGCCCCCGTCTGCTTGATGACGTTGGCCAGGTCGTCGGACAGGGTGTCGTAGTCATAACCACCCCAGGGCTGCGACGAACGGCCGAAGCCGCGGCGGTCGTAGGCGATGACACGGTAGCCGGACCCCGCCAGCACCATGGCCTGGTCGTCCCAGCTGTCCGCCGTCAGAGGCCAACCCGACAGCAGGACCACGGCGTCACCTGCGCCCCAGTCCTTCACGTACAGCGTGGTTGTGTCCTTCATGGTGACGTGGTGCATGCGTGTCTCCTGATGCGTAGCGACGTGTGGTGACGGGTGGTGGCGCGTGCATCCTGCAAGCGGCCCGTCCGCATGTCTGTTCGGCGTGCAACAGAGGCCAGGTCGCCGTGGGCCGGCGCACCGGTCTGTCTGAAAGCGCACAGACGGCGTACGGCCTTGCCTGCACGCTGCCGTCTTGACCTCAGACGCGGGCCGCGCCCTGGTTTCCACCCCTGACAGGAGTTGCCATGAGCACCACCTTTGACCACCTGCAAGACCTGTTGACCAGCGAATACCAGCTGGCGCCGGAGCGGCTGACGCTGGACGCACGGCTGGCCGACCTGGGCATCGATTCCCTGAGCGCGCTCGAACTGCTGTGGACCCTGGAATCGGCCCTGGACATCACGCTGCCGCCAGGACCCGTGGTGCTGGGCACGCTGGGCGAAGTTGTCCGTTTCGTGGACCAGGAGGTGGCCTGGCAAGGCACGGGCAGGGTGGTAGCGGCGTTTGAAACTCAGGCGGCGCCGATCGAAACCGCCGGCTGATGCACGACCTCGAAAGTGCCCTGCACGGGCGCCCAGGTCTTCTCATTGGACGCAACGCCCACGGTCGTCTGGTTGCGGAAATTCAGCGTCACCGTCAGTGTGTAGCCGCCGCTGGACAGGTAGGACACGAGCACGACCTGGTCGGTGATGTCACGGGCCATGCAGGGAGCCCGTTCGGCTGCTGCAGGATGGCCGCTGGCCACCGGGGCGTGCTTGGCGTCAAGTGACCGCCACTCCACGGTCCCGTCCCGGTGGAAGACATGTTCATGGGTCGAGCCCTTGGTGGGCCCGTCCGTCCAGGCCAGGCGCACCGTCTTTCCGCTGACCTGGTCCGATACCGAATGGCTCAACGACATGGCGATGCTCCTTGCGTGACGGAAAGCCCAGCTTCAGTTGCGCCGTGGGTTGTCCGGCGCGTTGTCGCGGCGGTTGGGCACGCCGTCACCATCACGGTCACGGTCGCGGCTGTTGGGGATGCCGTCGCGGTCCCGGTCGCCACGCGACCAAGCGCCACGCTGCTGTTCCCAGCGGCCGCCACGGTCCACCCAGGTTGGCTGTGCGTAGTAGTAGCCAGGCCGGCTGCGCATCCAGGAACCGGCCACCCAGTTGTGGCGGTGACGGCTGGCGCTCCAGTTCCAGTAGCCCGGTGACCAGTCATAGCCGCGGCGCGGCGCCGGCACGACTTCAACGCGGGGCTCCGGCGGACCGATGCGGATGACCACGTTGGCAGGAGCCGCCACCGCGGGCAGGACCGCCGTGGCGAGCGTGGACGCCACCAGAGCGGAAAAGAGGACTTGTTTGAACATGAGGGTCTCCAGTAGGAACCGATGACCGACTGTGGGCCCCAGCCCAGCCGTGGGCTGTAGGCCAAGCGGCCGAACCTTGGTAGGCCAGAAGCCCCGCTCCGTGGTTCCACGATCACGGCCACAGGAGGCCCGCTGGGTTCGAAGGCGCACAGACCCCATGCGACACGCGTTGCTACAAGGGCGGCTTCCTCTGACGCACAAGGCCTGACCATGACGACCACCCCCTGGCCCGCTGCCCTGGCCACACGCCAGTTGACCGCTGTCAAGCCCCCGGCCTGAGAGCGTGGAAGATGATCCAGG
>JANOAM010000816.1:0-2183 GCA_031411215.1 Betaproteobacteria bacterium | reverse complement strand
CTGGATGCGGCCGTTGGGTGTGGCGATGCGGCGCAGCGACTCGTCCCACTCGTCCACCGCAAAGCTCAGGCCCGAAGGTGCGGTCAGGATGGCGTCGAACAGCGCATCGGCCACGCCGGCTGCGTCCACCGCATCAGCCCCGATGCCGGCGCGCTGGATGCTGGCCCGCTGGTGCCGCGCGGCCATCTGGCACACGCCCCACAGCGCGGCGCCTTCGGCCAGACCGGGCGGCAGCAGGTCACCGATGGCGCGGTACAGCAGCACCGGCATCAGGCCCGCGGCCTGCGGCGACGCGGCCGTGACTTCGCCCACTGCGCGGCGGAAAGCGGCGCGCCCTAACGGCCAAGCCGCACGCAGTGCAGCGACGGCCTCAGCCGGCAAGGCACCCATCTGCTCCAGCAGGCGCGCATGCAGTTCGGCTTCGGAGAACAGGCCATCGGCCGGCGGCAGCAAGGCCTTGCGCAGGTGGAAGACGTTGCGCGGGAATTCGAAGTTGAAGAAGGTCGCCTCGGCCTTTTCCAGCTGGCTGGCCACGGGCAGCACGTAGTGCGCCAGCCGCGCGGTTTCCGTCATGGCCACGTCCACCACCACCAGCAGATCCAGTGCTGCCAGGGCCTTGCGCATGCGCGGTGTGTCGGCCAGTGAATGCGCCGGGTTGGCCGATTCCACCCACATGCCGCGGAAGCGTTTGGGGTGGTCGCAGAGGATCTCGTCCGGGATGCTGTTGCAGGGCATCAGCCCACCAATGATGGGCGCGCCGGTCACCGGCGTGGGCTTGATGGCGCCAGGCCCGGTGGCACCCGCCACCAGCGGCACCAGCGTGGTCGGCCGGTACATGGCGCCCTTCTTGCCGAAGTGGCCCGTCAGCAGCATCAACAGCAGGTGCAGGTACGACACCAGTGTGCTGTGGCGGTTCATCTGCACGCCCAGGTCTTCAAAGCTGGCCACGCTGCCCGCCAAGGCAATGCGCCGCGCAGTGCTGCGCACCACGGCCTCATCGATGCCGGCCTTGGTGGCATAGGCGGCCACGTCCAGGTGCATGAAGAGCGGTGTCACGTCTTCCAGGCCGTCGGCGTGCTGCTGCAGGAAGGTGCTGGCCACCAGGCCTTCCTGCACCACGGTGGCGATCATTGCCGTCAGCAGGAAGGCGTCGCCGCCCGGGCGCACGGCCAGGTGCACGTCCGCGATGTCGGCGGTTTCACTGCGGCGTGGGTCGATGACGATCAGCGTGCGCGCCGGGTCGCGGGCGATGTCGCGCAGCGTGACGCGGGCGCGTGGGATGCCGTGCGAATGCCACGGGTTCTTGCCGATGAGCAAAGCCACTTCACAGTGTTCAAAGTCTGCGCGCACCAGGCCGCCCAGCATGCAGCCGGCCACATAGATGGCGCCGGTCTTTTCCTGCGCCAGTGCGCTGGACTGGTAGCGCATGCCCAGCACCCCGCGCAGGGCTCGGCTGTAGACGCTGGGAAGGTGGTTGCCCTGGCCGCCACCACCGTAATAGAAGATGCTGCTGCCACCGTGGGCCTGAGCCAAGGCGGCGGCCTTCTCGGCCACTTCGCGGATGGCGGTGTCCCAGTCGATCTCGTCAAAGCCACCATCGGCGCGGCGGCGCAGCGGGCGTGTCAGGCGCTGCGGGCCGTTCTGGTAGTAGTCGATGCGGGACGCCTTTTCGCAGGCGTAGCCCTGGGACACGGGGTGCGCATCGTCACCACGCACGCGCACCACATGACGGCCACCAACGCCCCCCAATTCGACTTCAATGCCGCAATTGCATTCACACAGGATCCAGGCCGAAGGCAACCAAGGTGCATGGCCAGCGGCGGCCGGGTCGGTGGATGCGGTCATGGCAAGTCTCCTGTGCAACGGCAATGCCCGTGCACTATACTTTTTATATGCAATTCGGCAAGCCAGTACAACCATGAAACGCAGCAGCATTGCCGACCGCCTGTGCCCGGTGGCGCGCGCCGCTGGCCAGCTGAGCGACGCCTGGACTTTTGTCATCCTGCGCGAGCTGTTCCTGGGCAACCGGCGGTTCGAGGGCTTGCGCCTGCACACCGGCATGTCGCCACGCTCGCTCACCTTGCGCCTGAACCAACTGGTGGAGCAAGGCATTCTGGACAAGGTGCCGGCCAAGGACGCGCCGGCGTTTCTTGAATACCGCCTCACGCCCAAGGGCCTGGACC